>JACPGD010000578.1 GCA_016182645.1 Candidatus Hydrogenedentota bacterium
ATTAACAACAAGGCAAAAGTCCTCAAAAGACGAAGCTATGGCTTTCACGACTTCGAATACTTCATCCTCAAAATCATGGGGGCCACCGGCGCCTTGCCGCCACTAAGTGCAATAACCCACACTATTCGGGAATGAGCTCTAATTCTTAATTCCCGACAGCTTCCGCAGGTGATCCCAGGAAAAAATGCCGGAACTGTGCCCATCGCTCCAGGTGATTGAGACGGCATAGTTCCCCAAGGGCTGGATGGCCTCGACACTGATGTCATCGGGCACGGCGGCGGGATCGAGCATGGGCTGGCCGGAGAATTCGTTGACGCACAAGGCGCATTGGCACGAGACCCGGAGGGCCTTATTCGCGATCCGGCTCTGGACGCCGTCGGGCCAGGTGACCAGAATCCGGCCCCGTTCCGGCGCGAGCTCCGGCTTGCGGTCGCCCGCCATGCGGCGCTTGCCGATTTCGCGGTGGAGGTTCTCCGCCAGCGCCGCAAAGGCGGGGATGTCCGCGCCAGACGCGCGCGTGGCCGTCTCCGAAACCCCCGGCAACACCGGCAATTGAGCGAGCGTGCTTAGCCCGAAGCGTTCCTTGAGCGAAGCCGTGCTGCTGCCAAAGATATAGTGCTTCTTGCTGCAATTGTCGCACTCAAAGTACGCCATGTTCTCGACAATACCGAGCACCGGCACGTCCACACGCTCGAACATGAGGATACCGCGCGCCACGTCCACCAGAGACAACGCCTGGGGCGTCGTCACAATGATGGCGCCATCGATCGACGCCTGTTGCACCAGGGTGAGCTGGATATCGCCCGTGCCGGGCGGCAGGTCGATAATCAGATAGTCCAGTTTCCCCCACTCGGTCTGCCGCAGGATTTGTAGCGTGTAGTTGGACACCATCGGCCCGCGCATGACGGCCGGCTTGTCCCCGATGAGGTAGCCGAGCGACATGGTCTTCAGCCCATCCACGATCACGGGTTGAATGAGCTGCTCGCGCATGTACACCTCCGGCTGCTGCGTCCGAAAGAGCGTGGGAATCGAAGGACCGTAGATATCGACATCGAGCAAGCCGACTTTGTGCCCTTCCCGCTGGATCGCCCGCGCCAGATGCGCCGCCACGGTGGACTTGCCCACGCCGCCCTTGCACGAAGACACGGCAATAATCGCGTCCACCTGTTCCAGGGTGTTGGTTTCAGGACCGCGCTGCTTGGGCGCCATCGCGCCAAGCTGCACCTTGACCGATTTCACGCCCGGCAGGCTACCCACGGCGCTCTGGCACGCCTCGCGGAACTTCTCCTTGACCGGACATGCCGGCGTGGTCAATTGCACCAGAAAGCTGACATCTCCATCGGCTATCTTGAGATCTTTGATGAACCCCAGCGACACAATGTCCCGGCCCAAGTCCGGGTCAACGATATGCCGCATCGAGTCAAGAACCACCTCTTCAGTAAGCATAGAAACTCCCAAAACAGTAGAAAATGAGGTACTACATTCCCGAGTGAAGCGAAGTCCAAAGCGCCCAGGAGGAATGCTGCTACAGCGCTAACATCCCCGCCGGAGAATTCATTTCGTGTCTCCCGGCCACTCCTCAGGCGTCATCCGCATCAATAATCGCAGTGGTTTCATCGCAGATTTCCTGCATGCCCAAGTCCCTTGCGCGACGGATTCGCTCGAGGCGCTTTTGGAATTGTGCCGCGGCGTAGGCCAGAAAGTCATTCTTGTCGATGGCAAACGGGACAGGGTCATAGGCGTCGAAAACCTCCTCGACCACGCCCAAACCGGCCGGAAGCAGTTCCGCCATGGTGCTTTCCACGACGCCGTATAGTTCCGGCTCAACTGAGATCAGGCGGCTCAAGAGATACACTCCGTAGGCAATATGCCGGGATTCGTCCTGCTTCAATTTGACGATGCCCCGCCGCTGCCCCGGCAGGACATTGTATTGGTCCATGATGGTGAAATACGCATGATAGCCGGTTTCAGCCAGCATGCCTTCGACCACCATATTGTAGACACAGGACGCCCTGACCAGCGCGGGCGAAGTTGGGGTCGCGTTCAGGGCGCCCAGGGCTTCGGGCAACGTCCGGCAGATAAGCGCCGTGTAATGCCTGCCATGATAACGCTGAAGATTGAGGGGTTGCCCGCAGACCTCGGCGAGAAACCGGCTGAAAAAATCGACGTGCTTTGCCTCTTCCCACAGAAACGCGGTCAGGAATAGCTCTTCCTCAACGTGCCCCTGGGCGGCGATGACCTGGATCAGGGGCAGCAGGTCGGCCGTCACGGCTTCTTCTCCCGCCACGAAAAGCGCCGTCAGCCGCAAGAGCATGTCCTGCTGCGGGCCGCTTAAGCGGTGCCAATCGCAGACGTCTTGTGTGAAATCAATGTCGCTCGGGTTCCAAATCCCCAGCTTCTTGGCTTTCTCGAAAAGGACCATCGGAGGGAGGTCACGCCGTAGACCTTCGGCGCACGTGCGAAACGAGCAATGTCCATTCATCTCCGAGAGTCTCCTTCCACGCGCGAAACTTCTTTGTGGGGGGGAGTATAACATGCATGAAAGAAGAGCCGGTGCCGAAGGTATGTTTCGCTCACCCTTCAGCTTGCTCGGCGCCCTCTTCATCAACGGCTTGTCATCGTTGTCATGGCCAGAATTCGCCTTCATTTTGGACAAAAAAAGTTTTTCTTGTTTTCCGGAAACGTGGTATGATATGAACGAATGTGCTGCGATGGGCTTGGAAGCGGGGGAACTACCCATGAGAGAGGCAGATCCCGTTCCGAGCGGTGTTTGGGTTGGCATTATTACAAGAATGGAAAGGAGTCAAGTCGTGAGAAAGCAAGGGTTTACACTCATCGAATTGCTGGTGGTCATCGCGATCATCGGCATCCTGGCGGCCATCCTGCTGCCCGCGCTCGCTCGGGCGCGCGAGGCAGCCCGCCGGGCGTCCTGCCAGAACAATTTGAAGCAGTGGGGCATTGTCTACAAGATGTATGTGAACGAGTCCCGTGGCGAAATGTTCCCGCCGATGCAGATCGAAGGGGACGGGAGCCGTCTGGCGGCGTCACCGCGCGTACTCGCCGTCTATCCGGAATACTGCACTGATCCGCTCATTTGGGAATGCCCCTCCGACCCCGATTCGGACACGAATGATGTGGAGAACATCGAAGTGCTGAGCAATCGGGACGATGCGGATGACAGCTATGGTTACTTTGGTTATATGTTCGACCAAGTTGGTGACAGTGATCCGACGGCACCCCTCTCGAGCTATCCTGCTCTTGCAGGCATCCTGGGGGCTTCCGGCACGGAACTGAGCGTGCTTGGCGCGGAACAGTTCTATGCCTGGGCCCAAGCTGCCATTACTGCCGCCATCCCGCTGATCCCCTCGGGCCTTGCCCACACCGCATTTGACAGCGACAAAGGCGTTGCAAGCCCCCTCGGGAATTCTGGTGGGGATAAGATCATGCGCCTGCGCGAGGGCATTGAACGGTTCCTCATCACGGACATCAACAATGCCGCCGCCACCGCCGAGGCACAGAGCACCATCTCCATCATGTACGATGCGCTGTCAACGGACATTGACAACTACAACCACATTCCCGGTGGCGCGAACGTGCTGTACATGGACGGACACGTGGCCTTCCTCAAGTATCCGAGCGAAGCACCTGTTTCCCAGGCGAATGCCAACGCCGTGGGCGCTATGTTCGACTAATCCGAGCTGATACGGCTGAATCACTGGGCCCGTGACCGCGAGGTTACGGGCCCTTTTTGTCTGAGCTTTCCCATCCTTCCCATACCTCCCATTCTTCCCATTGCATGGCCTTATGGACAGGATAGGTGGACCGGATTCGGAGGGGAGGCGGGGGTCAGGGACGGACGGGCAGGTCTGAGGTTTTGGGGAGGGCTTGGGCGATCCGGTCGAATAAGCGGCGGGCAAGGGTCTCTTTCGACACCCGGCCGATATCTTCCACGTGCCCTTGCGCGTCCAGCAGGGCGGCCTGCGCGTCTTCCGCGCCGATGGCCGTGTCCGCCGGCGCCACGGAATTCGCGACGATCAGATCCAGGCCTTTCTTCTCGAGTTTCTGCCGGGCTTGTTCAAGGAGGTGTTCGGTTTCCGCGGCGAAACCGACCAGCACCTGCCCCGGCGTCTTGCGCAGGCCCATTTCCGCGGCAATGTCTGGATTGGGCACGAGGTGGACATCCATGCCGCGCACGTCGCGCTTGTGTTTTTCGATGTACACCTGCTCGGGCCGATAGTCCGCCACGGCGGCCGCCGCGATGAAGACGTCGCACGCCGCAAACGTCTCGCGCACGGCCTCAAGCATCTGTTCCGCCGTCTCGACCTTCACCACTGTGGCGCCGGCCGGCAGCGGCGCGGACGCCGGCCCGCTGACCACGGTCACGCTCGCGCCCCGCCTCAGGGCTTCTTGCGCCAGCGCCCGGCCCATTTTCCCACTCGAACGATTGCCAACATAGCGCACGGGATCGATGGGTTCCCGCGTGGGGCCGCTGGTGATCAACACCTGTTTTCCCGCGAGCGAGCGGTCCGTCGAGATCAGCGCGGCCGCCGCCTCCAGAATCGAGCCCGTTTCAATCAGGCGGCCCGGACCAAAGTCCCCGCAGGCCAGCCGCCCACTTTCCGGCCCGACAAAATGGCAGCCGCGTTCGCGGAGGACGGCCACGTTGGCCTGCGTGGCGGAATGCGCGTACATCTGCATGTTCATCGCGGGCGCGAAAAGGATGGGCGCGCGCGTGGCCAGCAATGCCGTGGACAGCCAGTCATCCGCCAGGCCGTGCGCCGCCTTCGCCAATACATTGGCCGACGCGGGCGCGATGAGGAACAGGTCCGCGTTCCGGGCGACGGTGATATGCTCGATTTCCGCCTCCTGGCCCCGCTCGAAGAGGTCGCAAATGGCGCGCCGGCCGGTGATCGCCTCGAAGGTCACCGGCCCCACGAACTGTTGGGCAGACTTCGTGAGCACCGCCGTGACCTTGGCGCCGCTTTCCACCAGACGCGACGCCAGCTCGCACGCCTTGTACGCGGCAATCGAGCCCGTCACCCCGAGGACAATGCGTTTGTCTGAGAAAGGCGCAGACACGTCTGGCAGACTCCCGAAAAAGAACGAAAAGGACATAAAGGACGGAAAGGACTTAGGGGATAGGAGATTGGAGAAAGACCGCCAAAACCAGGGCGGCTTCTAACGGTTTTCATTCCTAATTCCTAATTCCTCATTCCTCATTCTACTCCAGGTATTCTTCCTCTTCCTCGCCCTTGTAGAAGCCCAGCTTGTCCTGAAGTACTTCTTCGAGCGACATGATGGTGCTCTTCTTGCCACGGTTCGCCCCGGCGAAGCCGTGGTGGCTCTCATTCTTGTTGATCTGGTTGGCGCGGCGCGAACCAATGATCACGAGCCGGTACAGACTGTCGATCTTTCCCGCAAAATCGTCTACATAAAACGGTGTCGGCATGTGTCGCTCCTATGGTTGACTTCTCGGACGTCGCTCCCAATTTAAATGGGGGCAACTCGATGGCTGCGGCAGTGTTCCGCGCGCATGATGGCGATCATGTCGCCCGCGGCACGTTCCACCACCTCATTCACAATTATATAATCAAACTCATTTCGGGCCAGCATTTCTTCCTGGGCATTGCGCAAACGCAGGGCAATCTCCGCCGCCCCGTCGGTGCCCCGCTTACGCAGGCGGCGCTCCAGTTCCTCGAGCGAGGGCGGCATCAAGAAAATCGTCACGGCGTCCGGGTACAGCCGGCGCAGGTTGCGCATGCCCTGCACGTCCAGTTCCAGGAGCACGTCGTGGCCACTGCGCAGGCAGCGGTCCAACTCCGAACGCAATGTCCCATACAGATTGCCGTGGACCTCCGCCCATTCCGCGAATTCGCCCACCGCCACCCGCCGCTCGAACTCGCTCCGATCCAGGAAGTGATAGTGTTTCCCATCCACTTCCCCCTGGCGTTTCGGGCGCGTTGTGGCGGAAACCGTGGAACTCAGGTCTCTACACGCCTCGCGGACCTTCGTCAGCAAGGTCAGCTTACCCGCCCCGGACGGCGCAGAGATGACCACGATGAGACCAGGTTGTGTCATCTGCGTCCTCTGTTTGTTCCCTGGCGCGCGGACATCCTTGTCCACGCGTCTGCGCGGACAAAGATGACGGGGCTGGAAGCCCCGGCTACTCTATGTTCTGGGCTTGTTCACGGAGTTTTTCGAGCTCGGATTTCATTCGGAGCACTTCGCGGACGGCACCGATGTCGCGCAGTTTCGAGCCAATCGTATTCATTTCGCGTTGCAGTTCCTGGCTCAGGAAATTCAACTCGCGTCCAATCGGTTCAGACGACTGGATCAACTCTCGCACGTGCTGAAAATGACTCTTCAGCCGCACGATTTCCTCGGTCACGTCCATTTTGTCCGCCATCAGCGCCACCTCGACCGCAAGCCGGTCCACGGTCAGCCCGGCTTCCGTCGCCAACTCCCGCGTGCGCTCCCGCAGCCGGGCCTCGTAAAGCTGGGACAGTTCCGGCACACGCACCGCCACTCCCGCCAGCGCCTCCTCCATCTGCCGGAGCCGCTCCTCGATATCGGCCGCCAGCACGCGCCCTTCACTTTCCCGCGTATGATTAAACTGCTCGAGCGCATGCTCCAGGATCTTGCTCAGGGCGTTGTTTACCTGCTCGAGGTCTTGTTCCTCTTCGCGCTGGTAAAACACCCCTTCCAGTTGGGCCAGCACATCCAGCGACAGCGCCTCGGTAGTCGACATCATCGACGCGAGTTCCCGCGCCGCGAGCACATACTGCTTGGCCACGTCCAAGTCGCATTGCACGGCGGGGGTGCCCATCGGCCCACGCTCGCGCCTCACGGTCACATTCAATTTTCCGCGCGAGACCTTGCGTTTGATGGCCTCTTTGAGGGCCGGTTCGAGGGCCGCCCAGGCAAACGGCAGACGGAAAGCGCACTCCAGAAACCGGTGGTTTACCCCGCTCAATTCAACGGTCACGTTTTCTCCCGCGAGATCACCCGACGCCTTGCCGAATCCGGTCATACTGCGTGTCATGGTGTCTCCCCGAGGGTGCTGGAAATAGAAAGTCGAGAGTATACCGCATGGAAGGCAGGCAGCGCAACCATAGAGTTGGTAGAGGGTTAGGGAGGGAAGGATGCTGATAGACAGAAAGGACCAAATGGACTCAATGGACGGAATCGACGGAGTGGACCCAGTGGACGAGCACTCCTCATTCTCGTCCACTGGGTCGGTGCTGTCCAAGCTGTCGTCAGACCTGCGGGAGGGGTGGCGGTGCGGGCACGGCCACGGGTAGCGCAGGCTTCTTCGCGAAGACCTCGTTCCAGTCCACGTGGGCGGTCACGCGCATCAAGACCGCCAGAGTGACAACCGAGCCGATGGCCACGGTCAAGCCTGTAATGCCCTTGAGGAAGAAGCTGTAGGAAAAGAGCACCAGGAAGAAGACCTGGCCCGCGGCCGCCACTTTCCAGGGAAACTGCCCGCGCAGGGCCGCGGAGAGGTAGGTGGTCACCAGCCCGACCGAAACTACCGCGGAGATAAGGAAGGCGACGTGGATGAGGATCAGCCCGGCCATGTAGGCCAGGAGGAGGTGGAACGCGAAGAACCCGGCGGCCACGAAGAGGTAGTGCATGGGGTGGATGTCCACTTTGTATATGATGTTGATCGTTCCCACAAGCACGAAGAAGAAGATCAGGCAGACCGGCGCAAAATAGGTGATGCGCGACGTCAGCGGCCCCGGATTAAGTTTCTCGGGAATGATCACCCCGATGCCTTCCCGCGTAATCAGGTCGCTGGCTTGCCAGGCGAGCATCACGCCACCCTCCGGCGCGGCTTGGGCCGACATCGGGGAGAGGCACCCCTCGGGATAGTCCACCGCCTCAAAATTGGTTTTCACGCTAAGATCCAGATTCTGGACGCGGCCCACCTGGGGGTCGAAACCGTAGCGCCACGCCGCCATGCCACGCGCCCGATAGGTCACGTGGAAACGGGTGCTCATGCCGGGCGCCAATTCCACCATTTCATTCAAGCCCTCTGCCGTGTTGACCGGGGAGAGCAGTTTCTTGCCGTCCAGCGTGGCCGTGAATCTGTCGTAGGTCCCGTTCTTGGCGGGGAAATCGAAGTGCAGCCGTACTTTCTGCGCCACGTCCTCGGTATTGGTCAGTGTGTAGCTCCCGTCGAAATCCGCCGTGTAGGTGGGATACCAGATCAGGCCTTTCCGTCGGTAATCCGTCTGCAGGGCGACGCTGAGCTTGTTTTCCGCGGGCATGAGCCAGCGCACGCGATTGGCGCCGGGTATCTCGACCCCAAACGAAGGCGCTTGTTGGACCAGCGGCGCGCCCCACAGGGCCTGCACCGCTTCGCCCAGCCGGCTGCTCGAATCCGTCGAGCGCTTTTCGGTGGTCATCCCCAGGACAAACCATCCCGCCGAGGCCACCAGCAGAATCAACCCAACCACCACAATCCTCTGAAAACTCATGACACACCTCCTGACTTCATGGACGAAATGGACCCGGTGGACGCGATGGACACCTGTAGTCATTGTTTCACTGGTTCCTTGTAAGAAATCGCGGCCGTTGCTGCCTCGCCCTGGTAGAAGGACTGGGCGAAGAAATAGGGCTTCCCGAGGAATTCCGCGGGGAGGATCCAGCCCTCGTTGGTTGTGGGATTGACCGGCCCTTCCAGGTAGAGCAATTCGACGCGCTCGGGCAGGGCAATGCCGAGGCGCAATTGCCTCGCGGGGAGGCCCGTTTCTGGGACCGCCGCCTCGAGCCGGCCCTGCAAACCCAGCTTCTCGCCGCGCCGCAGGAAAGACAACTCGACATGCGAAGGCTGGCCGCTCTCCAGGGGAACAACCCAGGCGCCGCTGTCCCCCAGAAAGACCTCTTTCCTGGCGCCGTTCACCTGGAGCGCCCAGATCTCGGCGCCCGCAACCGGTTTGAGCGTGAGCCGCGGCCCCGTTTCGGGCGGCACCTCCATCACCAGGGTCGTGAGGACCGTACCGTTTTCATCGAACGAGGTGAAGACGTATTGGCAGTCGAGCACCGTCGCGGCCGTGCTCAGGGAGGCAAATTGCCGGATGACCAGCGTGATCGGTTGGCCCCCCGGAATGTTTGTGTAGTACTGGTGCTCGGGGATGTATTGCGCCAACGTGGCGCCCAGCCGTTCGACGGGAAGCTGGCCCACCAGCCCTTCCCCCGTCACGGTCACCTCGCCGTTCTCCGGCTCCTCGATCACGAACCGGCCCTGTTCGCCGGCGTTGTTTTCGATAGCGGGCAACCTGAGGCTGAGCGCGGCACCATCCTGGGGCGCCGCCAGCACGAACTCGAGGGAGAAAGCCTCTTTCTCGCCCGGCACGGCCACCTCGTAGACGCCTTCTCCCAACGGTTTCACGGCGTTTGATCTCAACGAACTGGAGATGAGTTGGGCGTCCGCCGGCGCCTGCACGCGCAGGCGTTCGGCGCTGCCGCGCACGGCCGCGAAATGCGCTGCGACCAACACGCGGTTTTGCTGAACGCTCACGCGCGTGAGTCCGTCATATTCCAACAGGGCCGCGACCCCTTCGGCCGGTTTGGGTACGTACCGGACGCTGAGATGCGCGGACGCGCCGAAATGATACGTGCCCTGCTCATCACGCACACCTGGGGCTTCGAGCAGGCGGGTGCCTTCGGGCAGGGTCAGCGCCAGTGAATTCTGTGGCGCCGCAGGGATCGCAAAGGACACGCTGTGTGCGCCGTCTTTTTCCGCGGGGCGGACTAGAAAAGAGGCCAGCAGTTGGAATTCCGTCGCCCCGGCCGCGGGCAAGAACCGGACAGTCTTTTCCTCTTGCTCGCACAGCAACGTCCCGCCGCTGAGCTTGGCCACCTCCGTCAAGATGAATTCGCTCCCAAACAGGGGGATGGGCGCCGGGCCGCCGGAGACCACCTCGCCCGAAACCAGCACCTCGCCCCGCGTCTCCGTTTCCCCCAGCGTCAGCGTATAGTGCGCCTCACTGACCGTCGCCACCTGTTCCTCTTTCGCCGCCGCATTCAGCGCCTCGCGAAGGTCCCGTTCCACCCGCTCGTGGTACAGGCTTTTGAATTCCTCCCAGGGAATGGCCGGCCCCTCCTGTCCCATGGCGGCCGCCGCCAGCGTCAGCAGCCCCACGATTTGTGTCATTCTCATGTTTCTGCCCTCCGGCTTCCTCGGTCTTGACAGAAGATTACCGGCCGCAGGTGAAAGGAAAGGGAAGTGTTTGTGAAATCGAGGTGAATTCTGTAGATTCAGTCAGACTCAGAAAAAGTCACCACTGGTGCCTCTCGCGCGTCTTATAGGTGGGTAGCCGTGAATCGGGGTGCACGACATTTCGGTGCATTTTAGGTGCCACGGCCAGACAAACTGGCCATGACACCCAAGAGCGGCTTGCACGTGATATTGAAATGAATGGGCGGCAACCGCAGGGGTTTAAGACGATGTTCTCAAGAACACATGTTCCCCGTCTTGTTTCGACGTGGCTTCGCTGGCATGTCATCCCCCTCCTTTTCCTCTTCCCGCTCTTCCTGGCCCCGGCGGCCGTCATTGAAGGGGACAACGCCGGCGTGCTTCGCAACGCTGTTTTGCAGAACACTGCCGCCCGGCAACGGGTCCAGTCCTATATCATCAATCAGGAGCGGAGCGACCTCGAACCATACCAAGTTGATCGTCCATTCGATGCCTCGGCCGCCGCGGATGGGCTGCCGGCTGGTCCGCCGCCGGAAGACATTACTCGAACCTCTTCCATGAAGATAATCAAGAAGGGCGAGCGCTACTTGCTGACGCGGACCCAACACGCGACCGTCCCTTCCGGCAAGTGGGAAATGAGGGAGTTCTACCAGGAAGTTCTGAACGACCACTATTATGCCTTTTACATGCGGGAACCGTTACACCTCATCGACCTTTGGGACCATCCATCGATTGGCATAATGGGCGATCCCGCAAAGAGGTTTTCTTCTTCCGGTTGCCCCACCGCGTTCGATTATGCCTTCGGCGAACCGTCACACACCCTTGACAAGCTGCTGGACGAGTCCCCCGAGGACGTGCGTTGGTCGCTCACGGAAGAGACTTTGGACGGCGACAAGGTCCTCAAGATCGTGAAGACCCGTCCCATCAAAGACGGGCGGAAATGGATCACCAATTTTTACCTTGATCCAAACAAGGATTCCCTCCTGCGACGGATGGAGTTGTTCAGCCCGAAGGGGACTTTGAATCGGTTGCTGACGCTGGAATTGCAGTACATCGAG
>JACPGD010000579.1 GCA_016182645.1 Candidatus Hydrogenedentota bacterium
CAACCGGATCCTGCAGGACTATTACAAGAAGGACGAAAAGAGCATCGCCTGCCCCTTCTGCAGCACGTTCATCCGCCTGCCCGACGGCGCCAAGGTGGACGACGAAATCAACTGCGGCGTCTGCCACCGCGGCATGCGCGTGAAGGAAGCAAACAACGCCTACTACGGCGAACTCCTCCCCCAAAACAGCTCGGTGCACCTAACGCCGGTGATGAACCAGTTGGATACCGTATGACCTCTCTGAGAAGCGCGGGCGATTCTGGGCATGTTGTATGGTCCAGACGATCCTCTGAAGGTTGTCCAAAGGAGTAGAGCTGCTTCGCCGAATAGCACAGGGAAGAAGATCGTGGGCGACATCTTCAGGAAATACTGATAGCCTATGGCGCTCCAATCCACCATAGAATGGACCGAGTCCACCTGGAATCCCTTGACGGGGTGCACGAAGATTAGTCCGGGGTGCAAACACTGCTACGCGGAGCGGATGGCCAAGAGACTGCAAGCGATGGGATCGGCCAATTACCGCGATGGATTTAAGCTTACGCTTCACCGGCATGCGCTTGAATTGCCTCTTTCCTGGAAGAAGCCTCAGACAATTTTTGTGATTTCCATGAGTGACCTTTTCCACAAGGACGTTCCCCCGGAAATCGTTCAAGAGATTTTTCGTGTCATGAATCTCGCCCATTGGCACAGGTTCCAGGTGCTCACAAAGCGCGCGGAGCGCTTGGAAGAACTTTCCTCAGATCTTCTGTGGACATCCAACATTTGGATGGGCGTAAGCGTGGAAAGCAAGAAGTATGATTTCCGCATAGATCATCTTCGCCGCACTAAAGCCCGCATCAAGTTCCTCAGTCTTGAGCCTTTACTTGGGCCATTGCCAGAACTAGACCTGAACGGCATTGACTGGGCCATTGTCGGAGGCGAGTCGGGGCCTCAAGCCCGGCCAGTGAAGGAGGAATGGGTGCTCGATATCCGTGACCAGTGTCAGCGCGCAGGCGTTGCCTTCTTTTTCAAGCAGTGGGGTGGTCGCAATAAGAAGGCAGCGGGCCGATTGCTTCAGGGCCGCACTTACGATGCAATGCCGCAAGGCGCCGTGGCGTGACAAACAGTCAGCGATATCACCAATGAAGGAGAGCGCCCGATACGCGAAGGTTGTTGTATGGTCAGAGGAAGACCACTGTTACATTGGCCGCGCGCCGGGGCTTCTCGATGGTGGGTGTCACGGCCAGGACGAGGGAGCTGTTTTCGAGGAACTATGCCAGATCGTGGAGGAGGTCATCCAACTTTATCACGAGGACGGCAAGGAGCTGCCGCCACCCACTTCGGGCTTGGACTATGCGAGCGAGGCTCAAGCTATGACGTAATAGAAACGTGCCCAACGGCACGTTTCTATTCTCTTGCATTGCACTTCTCCACGGAACGAGCGCTCACGCCAGCAGCAATTCCTTTGCGCGGCGGAGGCGCTTATCGATGCGGATGCCTTGGGGGCAGGTATTGATGGCCTCTGACAAGTCGAGACCGTCGAAGTCGCGTTCTTCGGGGGTGAGGGCGGCGTAGAGCAGGCGCGCCGTTTCGGGGTCGCCATAGCATTCATGATACATGAGGTAGCGCAGGGCGTCCGCGACTTTGAGCTTGCCGGCGATGCGGCTTTCGCAGATATGGTTGCAGCCGAGGCAGGCATAGGGAGCGGTGAGCCGCGCGAGGCGGTTGAGCTGGTGGAACTCGTTCATGGTGAGCTGCACGGGCGACATGGCGGCGGCCGCGTTTTCGGTCAAGACCTGGACGTTGGTCATGCCGGAGACAGCGGCATCGATCCGGTCATCCGCCCAGACAGATTTCAGTTTCGCCTGGAAGAGGTTAAAGTTCTTCGACTGAAACTCGACCACCTTCTCGATGTCGTTCGGAATGGACGATTGAGTCTTCATGGCCAGCAGTCCGACACCAGCCTTCTTGCACGCATCGATCGCATTATTCAATTCAGTGTCGCCGTACTGGCGGAAGTTGAAGCGGAACTGAATGGCGTCGATGCCGCCCACCTTCGCGGCTTTCTGCAAGAGTTGAGCCACGTTCCCATGATGGCAGGAGAAGCCAAAATACTTGGCCTTGCCGCTCTTCTTGATCTCCTCGCCCATCTTCAAGAAGTCAGGCTCCAGATTGTCTTCACTCTGGATCATGTGCATGAAGAACATATCGGCGTAGTCGGTCTGCAATTCTTCCAGACACTTGTCCAGGTGCGTCTTGTAGTTTTCCGGCGTCATCTTCGTGCCGGTGAGGGCCGCCTTTGTGGTGATCCAAAGGTTCTTCCGCCCTACCTGTTGCTGAAACACGGCCACGCCCGCATGCGACTGCCCCTGCGCATACATTTCCGCCGTGTCAATGTAGTTGATGCCGAGTTTGAACGCGCGGTGCAGTAACTTGTCGTATTTGGTGTCGAACTTTTGGGAACCGCCCATGTAGAGCATCGGAATTTCTTCGCCGGTGCTGCCGAGCTTCCGGCGCGGGACCGTACCGGCCAAGGGCGGAATCTCCGTCGTGCTTCCCGCCGCGGGAGCCGGCGGAGGAGGCGCGCTTTCCTCTTCCTGCGCCGCCAGCCTGGCCGCATCGACGATGGTCATGCCCGCGCCGAGAAGGGTTGCGTTCTTCATGAAGTCACGCCGGTGCATTTTGTCGCTGGTCATGAGTGCCTTCTCCCGTTGTCTTATGTCCGCTTCCGTTGCGTGAAGCCGAGTTAGGGAGGGCGATTGCCTCCGCAACGAGAATCAATTCTTACGCCTCCTTAATTTTGCGCTCGCGCAGGAGCAATCTGCGCTCCGTGGATCGGCTTTCGCCGACGGCCGTCACGTAGACCGCGCGCTCGTCTTTCACCGGACATTCGTTCTCGCAAATGCCGCAGCCGATGCACAGATCCGGGACCATGAACGGCTTGTTCAGCACCACGATGTTGCCGTAGACGTCCTTCACCTCGACGTCCTTGGTTTGAATCGCTTTTGGCGAAGTCGGGCACACTTCCTCGCACACGACGCACGGAATCTCCATCGCATGCGGCAGGCACCGGCCTGTGTCAAAAAAGGCCGTCCCCAAGCGAATAGGGCCTTGTTCCTGGTAGGCCCCCTTGCCCATTTTCTCTTCCACGGTAATCTTGCGGATAGCGCCGGTCGGGCAGACCTCGGAGCACAGCGTGCATTTCAATTGGCAGTGGCCAATCTCGAAATCCATCACCGGCGTCCAGAGACCCTCGATGCCCGCTTCCTCATAAGTCGCCGGTTGCAGCACGTTGGTGGGGCACGAATTGATGCACTGGTCGCACTTGATGCACTTCGCGAGGAAGTCCTTCTCTTCCACCGAACCCGGCGGACGAATTAGCACGGGCGAGAAGTGCTCGTCGGTGTCCATGCCGTGGTTTTTGATCAGCGGTACGGCCAGCACGCCCGCCAGCGACGCGAAAAACAGGCGGCGCCTGCCAAAATCAGGCGCGGGATTCACCTGCTTGGTATCCAGGCCCACCATCGAGAACGAAAGCGCGTCCTCCGGACAGTCGTCGATGCAGTTCATGCAAGAAAAGCATTCGCTCATGCGGACCTGCCCCTGGGGATCGGCCGCGCCTTCGCAGCGCGTGAGACAGAGGTTGCAGTCGGTGCACTTGTGGACGTCGCGGTTGATGCGGAAGAGGGAAAACCGCGACGTCGCGCCGAGCAGCGCGCCCAAGGGACACAGCACGCGGCAGAAAAAGCGCGGGACATACAGGTTCATCGCCACCAGCCCGATCATCATCAGGCCGATCCAAAATGAGCCGACAAAGATGCGGCGCGTCACGCCCGGGGCGAATTTCAGATTGTCCAGCCAGGGGGTACTCAGGTTCATGCCGTTGGCGGTGAGCGAGGCCTTGTCGATGGCCATGTCGGTCATGGGTTCGACGACCGTGCCAAACGTGCGGTACATCAGACAGATGGGATCGAGCAGGCCGATCTGCAGCGCGCCCATGGCTGCCATAATGAGGAAGATGGTGAGGATGCTGTACTTCAGGAAGAAAACGTTACGGTATTTGTTGCTCTCGATGCGTTCCTTGCCCGAGCGCGTGTTGAAGAGCCAGCCGATAAACTGGTGCAAGGTGCCGTAGGGGCAGATCCAGTTGCAGAAGACGCGGCCAAAGAGCAGCGTTAGTCCAAGCACCAACAGGCCCCAGCCCAAATAACGATAGACGTGACCCGTCGAGAGCATGGTCGAGATCATCACGAGCGGGTCCATCTCGAGGATGCGCGAGACGGGATAGCCACCGAGCCGCGACGTCCACGTGGCCCAGATCATGAACAGAAACAGGCCAAAGAAAAACACCTGCGAGAGAATGCGGGCGTTCGTCAGGCGCAGGAATTTCCGCTTAGGCAGGGGCTTTACACGCTCGAACAAATCCATGACCTACACCTGGACCTCTTTGACTCTCCCCGCCCAGTCGATTTTGCCGCTCCCCTTTTCCTCGGCTTTGTACAAATACTGTGGATAATCTTTCCCGCGTTCGAGCAGGTGCTCAAAGGCCCAGGCGTCGCACGCCACCGGGTCCACCGCCGCCAATACGGCATTGGCAGTTTTCACGTTCGACGGATCGCCGCCGGTGGGGCCGTTCTGCATCAACACATGCGTGCCGTCCAGAATCGTAAACGTGGGACGGATCATGATCGACAGGTCCGACACAATCTCGTGAATGTCCTGATGGAACTGGTTGCGCGTGCCGCCCAGGAGCCCGTACCAATTCTTCAGACTCATCGAAGCGTGACAGAGATTGTGGTCTTTGACGGGGGACAGGCCAATCACTTTGTCAACGTTCGTGAAGGGCCGGTGGAAGAACCACCAATTCTCGATAAGTTTTGCCCCCGGCGTATTCAGCAGCTTGAACGCATTCGAGTCCGGCAAGTAAATACGACCGCCCGCCTCTTCGGCGGCCCGGCGAATGCCACTCTTGGCGAAGCAATCCGGTGGAGACTCGATGGGATTGTCCGCCACCCGCACTTCCTGCACGCGGCAGTCAACGAGGAGCAGATGGATCAATTCTTTCAGCAATTCGGGATTGGACGTGGCACCGAGGTTCGGGGCGCGATCAAACGCGACGTTCGGCTTGATCAGCACAATATCGCCTGGTTCGATGTAGTGGGTGATCCCGCCGATGGCATCCAAGGCGGCCCGCAATTTCTGCGCGGGCGTGCCGCCGCGGCCAATACCCACATCAGGTGCGAGCGCCGGCTTCTCGACGCGATAGTCCTTCAGGCGGAACGGCTTCACCACCGGCTTGCTGAGCAATCCGGTCTCGTCGCGCATCGACAGCGGCCAATGCTCCGGCGCGCGGGCGAGATACCCCGCGCCCGCGGCGATCCCCCCGGCCGCCGCGGCGCGCCTGATAAAAGTGCGCCGGTCCATGGGCGCCTTCACATACTCCGGATGCTGGATCTCTTTACGCTGCGTCATCGAAGAAAGCCGCCTGAAAAGTTGCAACCAAGCCTTCGACCTGGTCTGCCTGGGGAATGTTCTCCACGCCATAGACGGTGGCGCCGTGGCGCTCGAGAACGAAATAATTGCCGAGGAACTGGTGCTTCAATACCACGCGCGTGTCCGCGTTCTGCACTTCCGAATAGTCGGCAAGCAGATTTTCGCGTAATTGGCCAAAAAGATCCTTGCCCACGGCTTCGTCGGCTGCTTCATGCACAAAATAGCGCATGTCGCCGCGGGGGTCTGGTTTGCCAAACCAGAAATCCTTCGCAAAGCCGTATTGGAAAACGTCGCTGCTCTCGAAGGCGATTCCGTCCACCGGGACGTTCAGCTTATCCTGCAGCACGGCAAATGCGGCGGGCACCGACACCTGTCCCTGAACGAGCTTGGACATCTGCGCCACCAATTGACGCCCCTTCTCCACCATCGCCGGAGCATTCTCATCGCCGGTAAACTTGAAGTAATAGGGCCCGGTAATGCCAATCGCGCCCGCTTCGGTCAGGTAGAAATAAGCGCCCTCCACTTGTTCGATCTGCCGCTCCGCGCTCCGCTGGGTATTGAAGATCCCGAGCGCATTGGGGAATCCGCCCATGTCGTACAGCTCGATGTTCAGCGAATTGGCGGCTTGGGAATGTTCCAATCCTATAAAGTGCAAGTACTTGAAACCATACTGCATGTACTGGTCCGCGGCGCCGTCGATCTTCTCGTACACGTTAGATTCATCAAACTCCTGCACCCGTGTCGCGGCTTGCCAGCCACCTTCCAGGATAGTTGGCGGGAAGATCCCGAGGTCCGTGGCTGGCACGCTTTCGGCATGCGCAACGGCAGGATCAGTCCAGCGCTGCAATGGTGTCCGGTAGAGCAAGTCCTCCATGCTGCCGGCTTCCATCAGGGAGTCCGAGATGTCCCGCTCCGCGGGATTGAAATTGTCGTGTTGCGCGCTGAACCAGCCGCCTGCCAGCAACAGAAGGGCCACCAAGATCGCGCCTGCCAACACTTCCGAGAGAGGAATATTCTTCCGGAACACCTTGCGCGCCCGGTCATTGAATATCTTGTC
>JACPGD010000580.1 GCA_016182645.1 Candidatus Hydrogenedentota bacterium
CGCCCAGCGCGTGAGGCGGCGGAGTTGCGCGCGCTGGTGGGAGAGGATGGCTTCGACGCGGCGGAGGAAGACGTTTTGCGAGAGGACGATGCCGGCAGCGAATTCGGGGGAAGGGGTGCGGCGGGGGAGACCTTCGGCGAGGCGCGTGAGGAGCTTGGCGTATTCGAGGGGTTGGCCGGTGGCGTCGAGGACGGCGTCATCGGCGGCTTGTTCGGCGAGGGTGGTGATCTGTCGCGCGGCGAGCCAGACGAGCGGATGGAAGAAGAGCAGGGCGCGGACGAGGGCGATGAGGCTGAGGATGAGCGGGTCGCGGCGTTTGAGGTGGGCCGTTTCGTGGATGGCGACGGCACGGAGTTCGGCGTCCGTCATGTGCGCGGCGACGGACTCGGGGAAGAGGACGATGCGGCGGATGAGGCCGACGCTGATGGGCGCGTGGAGCGCGGGCGCGTTGCGGACGTGGGGTGGCCGCGTGAGGCGCAGGGTCTTGGCGGCATCGTGGAAAGCATGAAGTATACCGGGGGAATTCATGGGCGTGGAGCGTCGAGTCCAGGCGTGGATGCGGACGTGGCCGGCGGCGAAGAGACCGAGGAAGAGGAGCAGGCCGGCGAGATAAGCGAGGAGGAGGATGGCCCAGGGGTAGTCGCGGGGGCGGAGGGATGAGAAATCAAGGACCGGTGGCGTCGGACCTGTCTGACCGGTCGGATCTGTCGGACGGGTCTGACCTGTCCGAGGAGCAAGCAAAGGTGCTGGGGCGGGAAGACTGAAAAGGTTGCCGGCGGGTTGCTGGTAGGCGGGCAAGACCGCGACGGGCGCTTGGGGGGTGCCGGCGCGGGCGGCCAGTGTGCTGAGGAGTGGGAGGAATGGGGCGAGGAGCGCGGCGGTGACGCAAATGGCGTGGCGCACCGCGGCGTGGCGGCGGCGCAGTGCCCAGAGCAGGATTCCGGCGGCGGCGAAGAGAATGGTGGATTGCCAGAGTACGGCGAGCAGGTAGTGTGCAAGGCTGTAGCCCCAAGCATCGAGCAGGGTAAACGTTGTGGTCATTCTTCCCCCTTTTCGCGTTTGGCGATCAGTTTACGCGCTTTGGCGAGGTGCTTCTCCCCCACTATTCCCTGTTGCACGAGCGCGGCGACGAGGCCCGCGGCGGAGCCGTCGAAAACGCGGTCGATGAGGTCGCGCAGGATGTTCTTCTCGACTTCGGCGGAGGGGACGGTGGCACGGTAGAGAAAGCCGCGGCCGGCACGCCGGCGCGTGGCGTAGCCCTTTTTGCGGAGGATGCTCAGCATGGTCCGGAAGCTCGGCTCGGCCAGGATACGGCCGCGCTGGGCGAAGGCGGTGGCGAGGTCTTCGACGGTGGCCTCCTCACGCTGCCAGAGCAGGCGCATGATGTCGAGTTCGAGATCGGTGAGGACTTTGGCTGGTTTTCTGGCCATGGTGGGCGGTATTCCTGTTTATCGCGAATTCTTTCGCGAGTCAGCATAGACTTTTCTGGCGGGGTTGTCAAGAGGCGCGAAAGAATTCGCGAGTTGTGGGGAAAACCAAGGACCAAATGGACGAAAAGGATGGTAAGGACTTGTCAGACGAGTCGGACAAGTCAGACGGGTCGGACAAGCCGGACAGGCCTCAGGTGTCTGGCCAAGAGCGGAAGGCCCTCAGGCGTAGCTGGGGCGGGATTCTTTGGGTCTGCGGAGCCAGGCGGCGGTGAGGACGAGCATCCAGGCGCCGCAGATGAGGAGTCCGAAGGCTTCGCGCACTTCCTCGATCTCGATCCAGGGGACGGCGGGATCCCAGTGCTGGATAAGGGTGAAGAAGCCAGCGAAGTAGCCGACGGCGCCGACGGCGGCCCAGTGGGTGTACCAACGGTTGTAGGCCATGGCGGTGATGATGGCGGCGTAACCGTAGATCATGAGCCAGAGGACACCGTCGGGATCATTGAATTGCCAACTGAAGGCGGTCATGAACAGGATGAGCATGACGGCATTGGCGAAACGGAACATGGGGAACCTCCTCCGCAGTGGGGCGGCGTGAAATGGAAAGAATGGACTTGATGGACTGAATGGACATGATGGACGAAGAGGTACAATGTCCCTATGTGAATGCGCCTTTGGTTCATGGCAGTTCATTTTCAGCGGGAAGCTTGTCTCCCGTCAATAGGAAAAAATTCTGGAGGACGCGGTAGGTGAGGCCCCAGATGATTTGGCCGTCGTAGTGAATGCAGGGCCAAGCGCGGTGGAGGGGGTCGGGCGGGAAGTGGTAGACGGCGTGGCGCTGGGGGTCGAGGAGGGCATCGAGCGGGGCCTGGAGAATGAGCGAAACTTCGCGGTTGGGGGTGAGTGGAGGAAGTTCTTCGAGATAGTAGACAAAGGAGGCGACGCTGAGATCGATCTGGCGGAGGCGATCCGTTTCGACGTCGTCGAGGCGTCCCAACAGGGCCTCTTGAGCAATCGGCACGCCGGTCTCCTCGGCGGTCTCGCGGCGGGCGGCGGCTTCGAGCGTGGTGTCCGTGGGATCTTTCCAGCCGCCGGGCAGGGCCATGTGGCCGGACCAGGGATCGAGCGGGTGCTCGGCGCGTTTGATGAAGAGCGTGCTGAGAGCGCGGTCTGAGCCAGGAAAGAGCACGAGGGCCACGGCGGCGTGGTGGCGCGTGCGCGCGGACGGCGCGGTGTCGGGTACGTGCTGGCGCAGGATGGTTTGAATTGTGTCCAGGTTCATTTCAAGGGACCAAAAGGACGTAAAAGACGCAAAGGACAGAGTAGACCTGCCGCCGGGCAAAGTTGCGCTTTGGCCGGTCCCATTGTTATAAAAACGGCTCGTGTTTGTCACGTTCCGTGCCGCGCGGTATTGAGGGCGATTCAGGGGAGCGGCGTTGAGATGATTTGCATGATTTTCAGCCTGGGAAGGAGATACCAATGAATACTGTTACCGGGGACAAGGCCGGTTTGGCCGCGAAGGCGGCGATTGAAGCGGGGGAAGGCATTTTGCGGCTGGCGCCGACGTGGGTGCCGCGCTCCTTCCTGCAGCCGGGGAAACGGCTGAAGCTGCACCCGGAAGACTATTACGCGCTGGGAAAACACCGGGGCGGGATTGACGAGCGGTGGTTCGGGTCGACGACGGCGGCGGATAATGAAGGGGCGCCGCCGGACGAGGGGCTGAGCTATGTGGTGCACGAGGGGCAGCGCTTCACGTTGCGCGACGCGGTGGCGGCGCTCGGGGCAGAGATTATCGGCAGCGCGATCTGGAACAAGTACAAGCGGTGGCCGGTGTACAGCAAATTCTTCGACAACATGGGGCCTATCCCCCACCACCATCACCAAAGCCAGGAACAGGCGGCCTTGGTGGGGCGCGAGGGCAAGCCGGAGTCGTATTATTTCCCGCCGCAGATGAATGCGATTGGCAACAACTTTCCGTATACGTTTTTCGGGCTGGAGCCGGGTACGACCAAGGAAGACATCGTCGGGTGCCTCGACCGGTGGAACCGCGGCGATAACGGCATTCTGGATCTCAGCAAGGCGTACCGGTTGAAGCCGGGGACCGGCTGGCTGGTGGGGCCGTGCATCCTGCACGCGCCGGGCTCGCTGGTGACTTACGAACCGCAATGGGGCAGCGACGTGTTTTCGATGTTCCAGTCGCTGGTGGAAGGGCGAGATGTGTGGCGAAACCTGCTCGTGAAGGACATCCCAAAAGACAAGCAGGACGACCATCAGTACATCGTTGACCAGCTCGACTGGGAGATGAATGTCGATCCGAACTTCAAGGACAATCACTACCTCGAACCGATCGTGGACACCGGCAGCGAGAAGGAAGGCTTCTTCGACCGGTGGGTCGTCTACGGCGATATTCGCGGTGAACAGAAGTTCTCGGCGAAAGAACTGACGGTGATGCCGGGCGCGAAGACGACTATCAAGGACAACGGCGCCTCCGGCATGATCACGGTGCAGGGGCGCGGGCGGATTGGCAAGCTGGTGCTGGAGTCGCCGACGATGATTCGGTTCGGCGAGATGACCGAGGATGAGGTGTTTGTCACCGAAAAGCGCGCGAAGGAGGGGTACACCGTCGAGAACCTGGCCAAGGAATGCCCACTGGTCATCCTCCGCTACTTCGGGCCAGGGGTGAACCCGCAGGCGCCGAAGATTGGGGATTACCGGAAGTAGACCGGGTAACTTCGAGCTTCTCTGGCGGAGCAACTATAATGGAGAACGGATGAAGGTCCGCTAAACCGCCAGGAGATCGAGTGCATGCGCTACAAAGTGGGTGTCATCATTGAAAAGGATGAAGACGGGTACTACGCCTGGAGTCCGGATCTTCAAGGATGTCAGACTCAGGGCGACACTCTTGAAGAAACGCTCACGAACATGCAGGAAGCAGTGGAAGTCTTCCTGGAGGCATTGACTCCCGAAGAACGTGCCGAATGCTTTAATAAGGAGCACCTGAAAACCGCCATCGAGGTGGAAGTTGCCTAAGCAGATGCGCCTGACTGCGGCCGATGCGGAGCGGTTGCTGCTGAAGGCTGGCTTCATTATGTCATATGGGCGCGGAAGCCATCGTGTGTATCGCAAGGGAAGCCGCAAGGTGGAAGTACCATTTCATGGATCGCGCGTCCTGCATCCAAAGATTGTGAAACAAGTATTGACGGCCATCCAAGACTGAGAGGGGCTTGGCCAAACGCTGGGAAAGGGAGAGTCATGAAGCGGATATCCATTGGAAGCTGGGCCTATTCGATTGGGCCGTATGCGAATGAGCCGGTGCCGTGGGAGGAGGTCCTGCGGAAGCTGGGCGAGTTGAAGTTTGACGGGGTGGAACTGGGCGCGTTTGGCGCGCATCCAAACCCGGACAACCACCCGAGCAAGGAAGACCGGCAGCGGCTGCGGGAACAGGTGGCGAGCGCGGGCTTGGCGTTCTCGGGGCTGGTGCCGAACCTCTGGGGCGAGAAGCTGCTCAACACCGACGATCACGCCGGTTACATTCGCGAATTCGAGCGCGGCATTCAGTTTGCCGAGGACCTGCACATTCGCGGGGTGCGCGTGGACTGCGTGCAGCCGCCGACTATCTTCGAGGAGGAAGATGCCGACACGGCGCGGCAGCGGTTGGTGAAGGTGTGGAAGGAATGCTGCAAGAAAGCGGCGGACAAGGGCTGCTACGTGACCTGGGAATTCGAGCCGGGCTTCGCGTTTAACAAGCCGTTGGAGATTCTGCGCATCGTCGACGAGGTGGACGAAGAGAACTTCGGCGTCGAGTTCGACACCTGCCACGCCCACATGGTGGCGGCGGTTGGCGCGCGACAGCCGGGGAAGAAGGAGACGCTGCCGGGCGGCGCGCTCGAACTGGCGCGCAAACTGCGCGGCAAGATCAACCACGTCCACATCATCGATTCCGACGGCACCCTGCACGACGATGAGACCAGCACACACGCGCCCATCGGGGAGGGTCTGCTGAACTTCGATGAGCTGATTCCGGAACTCAACCGCTCCGGCATCCCGCACGATTGGTGGACCATTGACTTGTGCTTCTGGCCGGACGCCTGGGCGGTGACGGAGAAGTGCAAGGTGGCCATCGACCAGTTGAACAAGAAGTACGGCTGAACCGCAGATTACGCAGATGGCGCAGATGACGCAGATTAGAAGTCCGGTGGGTGAATGTATGCCAGATGATCGGGACCCTCAGACGTACGCCATCATCGGTGCCGCCATGGAGGTACATAAGGAGAAGGGGTGCGGCTTCGCCGAGCCAGTATATCAGGAGTGTCTTGAAATCGAGTTGGAGTTGCGAAATATTCCTTTTCAACGGGAATACCGGGTGAATCTCGAGTACAAGGGTCGGCCACTTAGAAAGAATTACAGAGCCGATTTTGTCTGCTTCGGTGAAGTACTTCTCGAACTGAAGGCTTGTACAGCGCTTCTTCCCGAACATATTGCTCAGACCATCAACTATTTGCGGGCAACCGGTCTGAAGCGTGCTCTACTCCTGAACTTTGGAAAAGAACGTCTGGAATACAAGAGGATCGTACTTGACTATGATGCTTGATAGTCAACCTTGATGTTGGCCATCTGCGTTATCTGCGCTATCTGCGGTTAAATGCGAGAAGGAGAATTGTCATGGGGAAGAAACCACTCAACGTCGCCATGATTGGCTACGGGTTCATGGGCCGGGCGCACTCGAATGCATACCGGAAAGTGACGAATTTTTTTGACACGCCGTATCAGCCGGTGTTGAAGGCGGCGTGCGCGCGGAACGCCGAGAAGATCAAGGCGTTTGCGGATCAGTGGGGTTATGAGTCCATCGAGACCGACTGGCGCAAGGTGATCGAGCGCAAGGACATCGACGCGATCGATATCTGCACGCCGAACAACCTGCACAAGGAAATTGCCATCGCGGCGGCACAAGCGGGCAAGATGATCTTGTGCGAGAAGCCGCTGGCCATGAATACGGCCGAGGGCGAGGAAATGTGCCAGGCCGTCGAGAAGGCGGGCGTGCTGAATACGGTGTGGTACAACTATCGCCGGGTGCCCGCCGTAAGCCTTGCGAAAAAGCTGATTGACGAAGGGCGGCTGGGCCGCATCTTCCACTACCGCGCGGTGTTTCTGCAGGATTGGACGATCTCCGCCGACTTGCCGCAGGGCGGCCAGGGGCTGTGGCGCCTGGACCTAGCTGCGGCGGGCAGCGGCGTGACGGGCGACTTGCTCGCGCACTGCATCGACACGGCGATCTGGCTTAACGGCTC
>JACPGD010000577.1 GCA_016182645.1 Candidatus Hydrogenedentota bacterium
CGCCCCCTTGCACCTTCGGATCGCGGCGATGGTCCTGCTTTTCTCCAGCCTCACCTTCGTCTACTTGTTCTTGTCCAGCCCCGCCGTGGTCAGCGCGTGGTCCGGAAGCAACTCCTGGGCTGGCGCGACGATCCTTGCTGTTGCCTGGGCGGTGGGTGTGGGCTTGCTCGAAAGAGGGGCGGCGCCGGGGCCGCGCGCGCTGATGGGGTGGAACATTTCCTTTGTGGCCAGTCTGTTGATCGGGTTGTGGCTGTGCCGGGTCGAGTTCCCCCTCACGCCGGGACAGGTGACTGTGGTGAATGGGATGGGGAGCCGGATGAACAGCCTTCCGTTCTACATCGCCTATCTGCTCTCGCCTGTATTGTTGTTCAATGTGCAGTGGGTGGAGTCGGTGTGCGCCGCGCGCCGCTCGAGGGATTTCGCGCTGCCAGTGATCCTTGGCATGGGCCTGCTCGTATTGGTGACCATCCTGCTTATCTTCACGAATGCCTGGGGCTACGTAGGCCCACTCGGCCCGCCATTGCGCAACAGATTCTATCTGCCGTTTGCGGTAGCCGGATTGGGGACGGTGCTGCCCTTGTTGGTCTCGTTCCCCCTGAAGCACTTCAGCTTCAGTACAGGCCCCGGACTTTCGCGCCCGGCGAGTATCGCGCTGGTATTGGCGGCCTTGGCGATGGTGGGCGCTTGGGTGAATACGGCCAGGCCAGCAATTCCGGCCGCTGACCGCAAGGAATTGACCATCCTCACCTACAACATGCAGCAGGGTTCCGCGGACGGCGACACTGAGGGGCCGGGGGCTGGCAAACGGAACTACACGGCGCAACTCGAGTTCATTCGAAGTGTCAACGCGGACATTATCGGCCTGCAAGAGAGCGACACGGCGCGGCCTTCGGGGGGGAATGTGAACGCGCCGCTGTATTTCGCGCAGAAGTTG
This sequence comes from Candidatus Hydrogenedentota bacterium, assembly GCA_016182645.1. GTDB lineage: Bacteria > Hydrogenedentota > Hydrogenedentia > Hydrogenedentales > JACPGD01 > JACPGD01. Next base: position 935 of record JACPGD010000577.1, read on the forward strand.
GGCTATCACCTTTACTATGGTCCGTCGACGGTGGCGGGGACGTTTGGGACGGCCATTCTGTCGCGGTATCCGCTGGAGAATCCGCGGACGTTTTACACGTACAGCACGGTGGACGAGGTGGGGACGGCGGTGGCCGAGATCGAGGTGGGTGGACGGCGCATTGCGATCTTCAACAATCATCCCGCGGGGCCGCCGGAGGTGATGCACGCGCACGTGGATGCGCTCGTGCAGGAGATAGGCCAGTATGAGCACGTGATCTCGGTGGGCGACTATAATTTCGAGCAGAGCGAGCCGTATTATGCGAAACTGGCCACCGTGCTGAAAGACTCCTGGCTCAGCTTGAACCCGAATGGCGTGGGGGGGCTGTCATCCTTGAGCATCGAAGGAGGGTTCAGTAGTTTTCCGCTCGACATGCGCGACCGTATCGATCACATCTTCGTTTCACGCAGCTTTGGCGTGGCAGAGGCCTATTATGTGCCGCCGCCGGAGTCGGAGACGGATCATCCCGCGCATTGGGCCAAGGTGCAATGGTAAGCCATAACTTGAATTGGACGGATCGGTCGGATCGGACTGATTGGACTGATTCAGGCGGGCTTCCGGCGCCGTTCTGGGATGAGCGCAGTTGCCTGGCAATCACGCGGGCGTCGAAGAGCGGGGCTGGAAGCCCCGGCTACGCGAGCGCCTTTTCGTAACCGCTGATGGCTTGCCTTGCCATGTGTTCCAGCGAGAAGACGGCGGCGCGGCAGGGGCCTGCCGCGCGCAGGGTTTGGCGCAGGGCCTGATCGGTGAGGAGCGTTTCGAGCGCGGCCGCGATCGCGTCCACGCTGTGAGGATCGGCGTGCACTGCGGCGCCGCCCGCCACTTCGACCAGGGCGGGATCGGTCGATGCCAGCGTGGGCGTGCCGCAGGCGAGGGCTTCGAGCACGGGAATACCGAAGCCTTCGTAGAGGGAGACGTAGGCGAAGGCGTCCGCCATTGAGAAGAGGGCGGGCAGGTCTTCCTGCGGGATGTAGTCCGTGAAGTGCAGGCGGTCTTCCATTCCAAGCTGGTGGATAGTCTGCAACATTTCATCGTAGAGCCAGGCAGGCTTGCCGGCGATCACGAGGTGCTGATCAAGGCCACGCGCGCGCAGTTGCGCGAATGCCTGGGCGAGCCGTGCCAGGTTTTTGCGTGGCTGGAGCAACCCGACGTAGAAGACAAAGCGCGGGGGCAGCGCATATTTCTTGCGCATCGCTTCCAGGACCGCGGTGTCTGTGACGGGACGGAATATCTCGTCGATGGCGGGCTGCACGACGTCGAACTTCTCCGGCGGCAAGGAATAGGTCCGAACTATGTCATCACGGATAGCTTCTGTCAGTACGAAGACGCGCGCGGCGCGGCGCAGGGTGCGCGGCGTAAGGCGCTGGAGGCGGTGGCGATGCATGTAGGGCATGGATTCCGGCAGGCGCAGGGCCACAATGTCGTGCATGCTGACAATATAGGGGCAGGGACACCACGGCGGCGCGGTGTATTGGACGTGGAGCAGGTCGAGTCTTAGTTTCCGCGCCAGATAGGGCAACACCAATGGGACACGCACGTAGGAGGACCGCCCCGGCAGCGCGCGCGTGGGAATGGCCCCGATTTCCTCGCGGCAATGCGTTTCCTCTCCGGAGTGAATGAAGGCGAGATACTCTGAAGGATTGCCAAACTCGACCAACGCGCGCAGTAGATTGCGCATGTAGGATTCGTTGCCGCCCGCGCGGGTCCCGATCACGTGCGCGTCAATGCCGATGGTCACGATGCTGCCCCTTCTGTTGGCTTTGCCGCGAGAGTAGCATGTGGCGGGGCATGGAGCGAAGCTGGCAACGGTTGGACCAGTTGGATCAGTCGGACAGGTCCGATCAAAAGTCACGCCCGGCCCTGGAGAGGCCGGGCGTGGAAGTTGACGATGTTCGTGCGGACGCGCGCTGCTGGCGAGGTCACCCCGAAGGGCCCGGCCGCCGCGTTTAGCCGCCGAGCAATTGCAGTGCGGATTGCGGAATCACGTTGGCCTGGGCCAGAACCGAGGTGCCTGCACTGACCAGGATCTGGTTGCGTGTGAAGCGGACCGTCTCCTGGGCGATGTCCGCGTCGCGGATCACGCTTTCGGCGGAGGCGGCATTCTCTTCCTGGATGGCCAAGGTGTTGATGGTGAATTCGAGGCGGTTCTGCAACGCGCCGAGCGTGCTCCGAAGCGTGCTGACGCTTTGCAGCGCCATGTCGATGGTGCTCAGGGCGCTCACGGCAAGCGCAACCGAGGAGACCGCGACGGTGGACACGCCCAAGTCGCTCGTCTTCGCGCCGTTCACCGTCAGGA
>JACPGD010000075.1 GCA_016182645.1 Candidatus Hydrogenedentota bacterium
CGGCCCACGAGTTCGGGCACGACGGTGTGTCCATCGAGTCCTTCGGGCGGGACGACGCTGGCAATTTGGGCCGCGGTGGGCAAGAAGTCCCAGAAGGCCAAGACAAGATCGCTGGTCGTGCCCGCTGGGACCTTGCCGGGCCAGCGCGCGATCATGGGGACGCGGATGCCGCCCTCGTATAGATCGCGTTTCAGCCCGCGTAGGGGTCCACTGCTGTCGAAGAACTCCGGATCGCCGCCGCCTTCCTGGTGCGGACCGTTATCGCTACTGAAGAAGATGAGCGTGTCGTTGTCGAGCCCGAGTTCGGCCACCTTATCGAGTACGCGGCCAACGTCGCGGTCGAGCCGGGTGACCATGGCAGCATGTCCCTTTTGCGGCGTGGGCCAGTCCTTGTCTTCGTACGGCGCGTAGGAGGGTGTTTCCATGCCGTCGCCTTTTGCCCCACCGCGCTCATTGTTCGCGTGGGGTATAGTGTAGGCCAGGTAGAGGAAGAACGGATGCTCGCGGTGGCGCGTAACAAATGACAGCGCCTCCTCGGTGAACAGGTCGGGCGTGTATTGCACGCGCTCCGAGGAGACTTCTGGCTTCTCCTCGATGTTCCCCTCCAGCCGCACTTTTTCCTCATTGCGCCAGAGGTACTCCGGATAGTAGTTGTGCGCGTGCTTCTGATCCAGATAGCCGAAGAATTCGTCAAAGCCCTGCTTGTTAGGCGTGCCGGTGGTTTGCTCGTTGCCGAGGCCCCACTTGCCGATGAGGCCGGTGGCGTATCCGGCCTCCTTCATCACTTCCGCCACCGTTACGTCTTCGGGCCGCAAGGGCAGACGCGCGTTGCCGCGGATCCAGGCATGCCCGGAATGCAGGCCGGTCATCAGACAGCAACGCGACGGCGCGCAGACGGTGCTGCCCGCATAACACTGCGTGAAGCGCAGGCCTTCGGCGGCCATGCGGTCGATGCGCGGGGTCTCGATGACCTTCTGCCCATAGCACCCCAGATCGCCATAGCCGAGATCATCGGCAAGAATGAAGATAATGTTTGGGCCTTTAGGGCGCGGCGATTCCGCGGGGATGGCGCCCGCGGTGGCGGCCCAAGCGGCGCCAGCGGCGGATGCGTGCAAAAACGCTCTCCGGCCACAGGGCTTCATCTCCGTTCTCCTTTTTCATGACGCACGGGCTGGTTGGGGGATGGCTTTTCGGCTGCCGTTTTGCCTGCGGTCTTTGCTCTGGCCAGGGACAAGCAAAGCCGGCGGAGCTGCGAAGCGCGTTGCAGCCTCATGGAGACTGCTTGGCAAGACATGTCAATGGCCATTTGCCATTTCGCGCAATCGCTTAATATCGTCCAGGTCCCAGCATCTCTTTAGCGGAACCTGACTACTGTTTGCCCGTATTCAGCGTCAGCGTTGTTGTTTCGCCCTCGCCCGTCATGGAGATGGTCACCATGCGGTCTCCTTTTTGATAGACGCTGCTTTCCATACCAGGCTGGGTGAAAGTTTGCATTGGTGTCCAGCCTTGCTTCTGGGTTTCCGCCTTGTAGAATTCCGATACCTTGGCGACGGCTGCTTCGATGGTGCCGCTCACGGTGAAATTGCCCTGCTCTGCCATGGATTGCGCCACTTGCACTTTCAGGCCGGTGTAGATGGGCACATCCTGCGGCCAGTCCTTGGGCAACTGCGCATTCTCGCCGACGCTCATGTTCACGGTTCCCTCCTCCGTCTTCGCTGTCATGTTGAACTGGCCTTCCTTGCCGCCCAGTTCCACGTTGACATTCTTGTCGCCAGCGTTGATGCTCGCCTCGATGGCCTTTTCGGTGATTTCTTCCTTGGCCTTGCCGCAGCCCGGCATGGCGGCCGCCAGTGTGACTGCGAGTGCCAGAATCAGTGTGAGTCGCTTGTGATGCGGCATGTTCGTTTCTCCAGTGCTTTCCCAGGTGAGAGAGCAGTAAAGCAAATGACGCCAATGCTTGTCCAGCGGGATGAAAGGGATGTGTGGGACTTCCACGAGCGGTCAGACCTCTGACGGAGGGTAATCATTCAGTGACACCGGGCGCGGCCCGTAGCGCAAGGACGCCATTTCGGGAGGGCGAGCGTACCCGCGAGCAGGTTGGTGGAGAGAACGCTGTTGATGTAATGGGACAACTCAACCTGCTCGCGGGTACGCTCTCCCTCCCGATCTCGCCCCCTTTCACTGAATGGTTACAATGGAGGCTTCCGGTCAATTGACAGCCACGGGAAACACAAGTACTATTCGGCCCGTTGACAGAGTCGTCAAGACTCGCAAGAGGGGCCAAAGTGTGCACTGGGCGGGGGGGTGTTTGAATCCGGTCTGCCGCTGAGTGACTCTGACTAGCCTCAAGACGCAGGTGGTGCTTCAAACAATGAAACTTGCGAACAGCCGCGAAGCGGTCCGCCGGCTTCGTGAGTACGGTTATACGTCCGCCAGGACATATGCCTTTTGTAGTGGTCTCGGATGTGCATTGCCGGCCCAGGATGAAAAAATGCGGATTTTGATCTACAGTAGGACTCAATCCGCTTCGGCGGCAAGTCAGTGCCGTGCCTATGCTCGGAGTAAGGTCCCTGTGATTCAACCGGACCGATCAGTCGGATCGGTCCGATGGGTCTGATACAAGCGCAGTCAAGCCTTCAATCAGATACGGCGCCAATAACCACCTGTTAAGGTCCCACAGGAGTCTCGCATGTTCTCGCGTTTCCCGCACTTCGGATTGCTTTCTCTGGCGTTGCTCGCGATAGCGGGTGTCGTTCACGCCCAAATTGTCCAGCCCATTCGAATCACCCTGGGATCCGGGGTGGGGAATCCTGGTGATACCGTCGAGATCACACTCAGCCTTGTATCGGGCAATACGCCACCCGAAACCATGGTACTGTTCCTCAATTATGATCCGGATCTGGTGGAGCCATTTACGGAATTCTACGAGTTCATTCAAACCGACCTCGCCGGCAATCCGGTGCGTGATGACGACGGGAACGTCATCACCACCACGAGTGCGGTGCGCCCGGAGGCCGCCGTGCTCGACGCGGACAAGCTCATCCAATCAGAGATTGAGGCAGACTACATTTCCATTGCCATCGTCGGGATTAACGCTGTTTCAATACCGGATGGGCTGCTCGCCACGGTCGCCTTTCGTATCCAGCCGGGAACGGCTGGCGTGGAGTCCATCCCCATCGACGGCGATGAAGTGTTCAGTTCAGCCTCCCGAGGCGATTCGCCGGGCGAAGAGATCTCGATCCCGGTCGAGATGACGGACGGCGCTATCGAGATCGGGTGCGTGCCGCCATCTGCGCCCACCGGCCTTACGGCATCGCAGAATCAGCCGGACGCGGTCGAGCTCTCCTGGAACGCGGTGGCCATCGCGGGCGCGGAGTATCGCGTGTTTCGGAACACCGTGGTCGACATCAACACCGCCGTGCCATTGGGCGAAGGCTGGCAGACTGAGACAAGCTTCACCGACCTGACCGCGCTGGCCCCAGAGATTTCAGGGCCTCCAGCCTGTCCCCCGCTGCAGGAGGTGCAGGAAATCCGCTACAACTACTGGGTCGTGGTGCGCGGCGCAGACGGCTGCATCAGCGAATTCAGTTCGCCTCCAGTGGTGGGCTTCCGCGGTGCGGCCACAGCAGCGCCCGCGGGTTTGACCGCGCAGGCCAGCACCGCCGCACCGACCTTGCTCATCTACGGTCTCTTGTTGTTCACGCTCGTCTTCAAGGGAGCGCGGACATCCGTGTCCGTGGCCCGTGGACGAAGATGCCCGCGCTCCAGTTGAGGGGGTTATTCAGCCCAGTAAAGAGAAGGAGTATACTGTGAATCCGCGCCGTTCGAGTTTCCGCTTCGTTTGCGTGTGGCTTGTGCTGGCGTTGCCCCGGGCGTTCCCGGAAACCCTGCAAGAGATTGGCGCGCGTCTCGGCAAAGAAAGCAGCGAAGCCTATACGGCTGGTCCCTTTGCCTCGCTGTCCAAGGACTACTTCGCACGCTTCCAATTTGATCCCGATACCAGACCGGGCGAGGGCGAAGTCCAACTGAGCGACGGCACGATCTACTTGCCACCGAATCCAGCCCCGGTCACCCCACTGATGGCGGGATATCTCCAGGATTTCTTAATCCGCCGGATGCAGATGATCGCCGAGATTAAGGAAGGTTCAGACCCGGCGGCCATTCGCTCGGGCATCGTATTGAATGAACACGGCGGGGACGCCGCCGTGGTGGACAGCTTTACGATTGCCGTATCCGGCAACGTCGTCGAGATAAGTGGCAACGGCCCGAATGGGCTTCGTGATGGGATTGTGAAGCTGGTGGATCTCATCGGCTTTCGCGGGGCGCCGATCCTGAAACTTGGCTCCCATACCTGCACGCCCCGGCTGCCGGTGCGTCTCGGGACGGTGCCGAACCAAGGCTCCTATCGCGAACTCGTCTTCCTCGGCTACAACGCCGTCTTCGCGGGCGGCGGCAACCTCCATGCCTTGTCGACCTCAGACGCAATCCCGGAACTGGCCGTGCGGCGGCAGCCGGGCATGCCCGAAGCCAATCGCAAGGGCGCAGAAGAAGCGCGCAAGCATGGCCTGATGACCTACGCCTTCGTGGACACGCGCCAGAAGTTCCCGGAGAGCGCCCCGGTGTTCCAGGCGCATCCTGAGGTTCGCGGCGCGCGCACCTGGTCGGCGGACGGCGAGTTCACGCTCTGCACGTCGCACCCGCTCGTGCAGCAGTGGCTGCGTGAGAGTGTGGCCGGCGTCTATCAGGCGGACCCGGACCTGAACGGCATGGTCCTTATCATTGGCGGCGAAGGCTTCTACCACTGCTACATGCGGCCCTTCGGCGTCGAGAAGGGCCACACCAACTGCGCGCGGTGCGAACCACTGGGTGCGGAGACCGTGGTGGCAAATCTTTGCACTCTGTTGGCGGAAGCGGCGCGCAGCGTGCGTGCCGACGCCGAAATTGTCGTGTGGCCCTACAGCGCGGAACACGTCTGGAGCGCCGATAAAACGCAGGAGCAACTAATCGCGAAGTTGAAGCCGGGGGTCAGTCTCCTGACCGAGATTGAAAAAGACGAGTATGTCCAGAAACCGGGCGGGGTCAACAAGCATCTTTGGGACTACAGCATCGACTTGATTGGCCCGGGCGAGCGCGCGAAGAAACAGATCGCCGCGTGCCGCGCGGCGGGCATCAATGTCTACCTCAAGAGCGAACCGGAACTCGGGTTCGAGGCGCCGCGCCTGCCGCAGGTCCCGTGCATGGACCGCTGGCTCGACCGCGCGGAGGCGCTCGCCTCCTGCGGGGCCACCGGCGCGTGGGTCTTTCCCGCCTTTCGCCCAAATTACGGCACGAGCACGACGGAGATTAACAAATTCGTCTGGTGGACGCCCGTGCCGGAGAAAGAAGCGCTCCTGCAACAATTCGCCGCGCGTCTCGTGGGTCCCGCCGCAGGCCCGAACCTGCGCGAGGCCTGGAAGCATGTCTCCGAGGCGATTCCGCTTTCTCCCGTAATCCCGCCATACTACACCGGCCCACAGTATCTTGGCCCCGCCCACCCGATGGTGCTGGACCCGGAAGCGCCGCTCCCGGACGTCTTCAACGGCTACTACCTCTTCCTCGCGGAGATGAACGATGCCGCCGGGATGAAGAAACGGCCCACCTACGATACGAAACCCTTTGGTGATGCGGAAGTCTTTGGTGACTACTACCGCCGCATGGAAGCTGCATTGAAAGCCGCCGTGGATGCGCTCGAGCAGGCGCGCCCGCTCGTCCCCGAATCGCATCGTCTCCTCCTCGAAGCGGAACTATCACCCACGCGCTGGTTCTATCACACCACCCGCACCACCGCGAATTTTTATGAGGCTTGCCCTCTGCGCGACCAACTCCGCGCCTGCGGCCAGGACCCGTCCGACCGGTCCGACCAGACGGAAGTGCGTGCCGCCGCATTGCGCCTGCGCGAGATAATGCTCGACGAACAAGCCAACACCCTGGCCGCACTGCCATTGGTCGAGGCGGACATGCGCCTCGACTGCTACTACGGCGGCGATCACACCTTCTCGCACGCCGCCGACATGATGCGCGCCAAGCTGGAAATCCTGGGCGATGAGCTTGCCGCGGTGCTGCCGGAGGTGGTCAAAAAATGCGAGGTTCCACCGGCAGCCAAGTGAAGAAAGGTAACAGCAGCTTGGCCGATTCCTCATTCCCGATTCCCCATTCCCGATTCCCCATTCCCCATTCCTAATTCCTAATTCCTAATTCAAAAGGAGGGGGGCCGGCGTATCCATTTCAACGCGCACCGGAGTGGGGAAGGGAGATCCGGAGGCGAGTGCCGCCCTGGCAGAAATGTGGAAACGCCGGCCCCGGCTGTCAGGAAGGCCGCTTAAGGGGGAAAGCCAGCACGAAACGTGCTCCGCGATGGCCAGTGTCTTCGAGGCGCACCGTCCCTCCGTGGCGGTGCATGACGTTGCGGACCACCGTCAAGCCAAGTCCCGTGCCCTCCGCGCCTTTGGTTGTAAACAAGGGTTCAAAAATGCGCAAGCGGCTCTCGACCGGCACGCCAGGCCCATTGTCCTCGATTGCCAGCATCAGTTGGTCTTCTTCGATCCAGGTTTCCAGCCGGAGCCCGCGGCTGTCGTGCTGGCGTTCAAGCGCCTGGCAGGCGTTATAGATCAGGTTCAAGATGGCCTGACGCACCAGCACAAGATATCCTTCAAACTGTCCGGTCTCCGGTTTCAAGTCCAGCGAAACGCTCACGTGATCGGAGGCCAGGAGCGGGCGCGCCACTTCGACGCACAGCCGCACGACCCCGTTGAAATCGAAGACTTCCCGGTCCTGCGGCGCATGGCGCAGGAAATTCATGGTCGTGCGCACCAGATCCATGCAGTGCTGGACCTGCGCCTTCATCGTGTCGAGACGTTTCTCGATGTCTGTCCGGCGAGGCTCGCTAAGGAGTAGCTCGAGGTGCGTGCCGATAACGGACAGCGGCGTACCCAAGTCGTGCATGGTGCCGGAGACAAGCCGGCCGAGCGTCTCGAAGCGGTTCGCCTCAATGGCCAGATATTCCATGGCACGACGGTCGTCCTCCTGGCGCTGGCGTTCGAGACACGTGCGCACCTTGTTCAACATGACATCATTGTCAAAGGGCTTTTCGAGGTACGCGAAAGCGCCATGCTCGATGGCTTCCATCGCCGTATCGAGCTGGCCATAGCCCGTCAGAATGATGACCTGGACATCCGGGTTCTGCTTCTTGATGATCCTCAAGAGATCCATGCCCGTCTGGTGCGGCATCCGGATGTCGGTGATGACGACGTCAACCGGTTCCTCTGTAAGAAGTTTCAGCGCCTGGTGGACGCCCGAAGACAGCAGAACGTCGTAGTCCTCTTTCAGCAACATGCGCAGTGCCTGGCGCGGCCCGTTTTCGTCATCAACGACGAGAATACGGCTGCGGCGGCCGCGCCGTTCAAAGCGGGCCGCATCCTGCGCATCGTAGACACTGCGTTGGGTCCCTTGCCCAGCCCCAACAGTCATGAACGGTAGCTCCGCAATTTCCTTCCCCATGGTCTCATTTCCTGACAGTTGATTGTTGACAGCGAACGCAGAAGCGCAAGGCTCGTGCCAGGTATTCAGAAATAAACCTAAGTACTTGTTGCAACAAGGAGTTAAGGTGGGAAGCGAGCCTTCTTGGGTCATGAACATTTTTGTACGCCCTTGTTTCGCCAAAGGGCGTGTTCAGGGTGAATTGGTCTGCCCGGAAGAATCAGGAGAAAAGTATTCCGCGGCATCAATCAATTCAAAAACCAGACAATTTCGAGTTTTTTCAAGGGGGAGTCGTCCCATAGGACAACGGTGTGCGGTTCGTTCATTTTTGTACGTAAGGGAGAGGCCGATTTACGCGGGTTCCCAGAAAAGTTGGGAGAGAAATCAGTTGACAGCGCCGTGGGAGGGGGGCTTTGCCCCCCCACGGCCCCACATGGAGTCCACGGACTGATGATGATCCAACAGCAAGGGGAAAGTATGCATATGGGCGGGAAGATGCGACGGGAATTTCGTTTCTGCGTTGTCGCTTGCGGGGCGGACTTCCGGTGTGATACAGTTTGCGTGCCCGAGAAGGGCTGGGATTTCAGATGATGAATAGCTACCTCGCCAAGACGAAGACGACATGGTGTGCTGTTGCCGCCTCGGTAACGGTGATGCACCGAGCTATTCTCTCTGGTTCCAGCCTGGGACGGGCCGCTATAGAATAAGTCGAGCGCAAATAGCAGCAACCCGGCGCCGCAGGCGGAACCAGAAGGTCCACCTGCGGCGCTTTCTTTTAGGTCTTCTCGTGAACGTTCCAACCACAAGGAATCAAAACCATGACCCATGTACTCCGTACCCGAAAGTCCCTGGCGGCCTGCTGGCCGGCCCCGCTCATGCCCCAAGCGCAATACCCACCGGAAAGATCACCCCAAAGAGGAGATGGGAACAATGGCTCGGTTCAACCCGGATTTCTGGGAAATCCCAACTGATATCAACGTGATTGATCGTGTCGCGGCCACTCAGGCGATGTGGTTCGAGACCGACCTGGATCGCGAGCGGCGCTATGCGATGAAGGACTTCTTCGCGGAGGTCAGCCCCACGGTCCGCGAGTTTATCGATGCGAAACTGACCGCGCGCCAGCGGCAGATCCTCACGCTCTATTACTTTCAGGGCAAAACCCAGGAAGACATTGCCGCGGAGTTGGATCTGACGCAGTCGACCGTGAGCCGGCATCTTTTTGGCACGGTCCGGGATGGTAAGAAAGTGGGCGGCGCCATTCCGAAGCTGCGGAAGGTGATCGAGAAGAGCAACCACAGCGGCATCAGCCGGGCGCTGTCCACCCTGCAGGAGCGGATGGCGGCGGCCTAGAAGTCGCGCGCTCGGGCACGCGCGCGCGATTTCTTGCCACGAAGAATGCTTTTACTGTCTTGTTACGCTGTAACACCGGGGCCGCTTGCACGGCCCCTTTTCGTGTGTTAGACTTTAGACGGATGAAATGGATGTGTTCCGATCCAGGACGAAAGGAGGGCATTCGCGGAAGGATTAAGGCGATTTCTGGGGAAAATGTTTGACTCGCATGAGAAATTGTGATTTAATAAGGAATCGCGGTAGCTGGTGCGGGTTATGCTTTGGCTAACCTCTTGTGTGCACAAGTTTTTACTAAGGAAGCGTAGAAGGAGAAATGACATGAAGAAACTGGTAGCGATAGCCTTGGTGGGCGCACTGTGTGCGATGTGCGTCCCCGCGCAGGCTGCGAAGAGCTGGGACGACATGTCCTGGTGGGGTAACACGGGCGCCACGCCTCTTCCTCAGCCGGACACCAATTGCGGGTGCGGCGAACCGCGTTCCTGCTACTGGTGGTGGCCGAAAGAACCCGCGTCCAACAACAACGACCAGGAACTCTGGGGCAACCGCGGCATCGTGTATAGCTGCTGGATCAAGCCGGCACCCGCGCCGACCCCGGCACCCGCGCCGACCCCAACTGCGGTAGTCCGTACTGCACCGATGTTCAACCACATCCTGTTCGATTATGACAAGGCCACATTGAAGCCCGAAGGCAAGGCCGAAGTGGACAAGGTCGTGGCTGAACTGAAGGCCCACCCGAATGACACCGTGCTCATTGAAGGGCATGCGAGCGACGAAGGTACGCCCGAATACAACGATGCTTTGGGCCTGCGCCGCGCCAATGCCGTGAGAGATTACATGGTGCAGACCGGCATTGCTCCGGAACGCATCCAGACGGTCAGCAAGGGCGAGACAGCCGCCGCGGTGGCGAATGATACGCCGGCCAACCGCAAGCTCAATCGCCGTGCAGTCTTCATCATCACGATTAAAGACTGATTGAGCGAGACAGATGAATCAAGCCCCGGCCGCATACCTGCGCGCCGGGGCTTTGTTTTGGTGCGGAGGCTGTCTTCGGGTGGCTGTCTTCGGGAGGGCGAGGTACCCGCGAGTTCTGGATCGCCGGAGGCGGGGATTCGGACAAGGAACCGCTCAAATGGCGATCCTTATTCTTCAAACGGGTTACGCCGCGCTTCCTTAGCAG
>JACPGD010000586.1 GCA_016182645.1 Candidatus Hydrogenedentota bacterium
AACGTTTCGCTCGGCTCAAGCAACACCCGGTAGTCCGCGCTGTCCGGAATGACGCCGCCGGAAGTCAGCGCGAGCAGCCGCGCGCCGCGCCGCCCGCGACTGCGGTGGTTGATTGCGTCATGATGAATCAACGCCCCGCGCCGCCCGCGCTTTGTGCTGAATCCCTCCGCGAGCATTTGGACGACCTGACCAAATTCTTCGCGCGTCAGGTTCCGGTAAGGCCACGCCCTGCGCGCCAAGGCGAACAGCGCTCCCTCCTCGCAGTCCTCACAAGCCACCGCCGCCACGATCTGCTGGGCGAGCACATCCAGCGGTTTCTCGGGAATTGCCAGTCGATCCAATTCCCCGGCCCGCACGGCGCGCAATAATGCCGCGCATTCCACCAGTTAGTCACGCGTCAGGGGAAACAACCGTCCCTTCGGCAACCCGCCACGCTGGTGTTCGGCGCGCCCCACGCGCTGCAGCAGCGTCGAGATTGCCCGCGTCGAGCCCAATTGACACACCAGATCCACCGACCCGATGTCGATCCCGAGTTCCAGCGACGCCGTCGCGACCAGTGCCTTCAATGCACCGCGCTTCAAGCGGTCTTCCGCATCGAGACGCAGGTTGGCGGAAAGGCTGCCATGATGCGAGGTGACCACGTCTTCTCCGAGCAACTCGCCAAGATGCCGCGTGACCCGCTCCGCTAATCGCCGCGTATTGACAAAGACCAGCGTTGTCCGGTGAGCGCTGATGAGTTCCGCGAGACGGCGGTATACTTCCTCCCAGACCTCATTCGACATCACAGCCTCCAGCGGTGACTGCGGCAATTCGAGCGCAAGATCAAGCTGGCGGCCGTGACCGGTGTTCACGATGACACAGTCTGGACTTCCTGTCCGGTCCACCGCGTCACTGCCCACCAGAAACCGTGCCACTTCCTCGATGGGCTTCTGTGTTGCGGACAAGCCAATCCGCTGCAAGGGACGGCCCGTCAGCGCGGCCAGCCGCTCCATGCTCAGCGCGAGGTGCGCGCCGCGCCGGTCGTCCACCACGGCATGGATCTCATCGACAATCAGCGTGCGCACCGTGCGCAGCATGCGCCGGCCCGAGTCCGAAGTCAGCAGCAGGTAGAACGACTCCGGCGTGGTCACCAGAATGTGAGGCGGCTTCTTCGCCAGCGCCTGCCGTTGCGCGGGCGGCGTGTCCCCCGTACGCACCTCCACCCGGACCTCGACGGTCCTGCCTTCCATTTCGAGCAATTTAGAGCGAATCCCGGCGAGTGGCTCCTGGAGGTTCTTCCGAATGTCGTTGCTCAGCGCCTTCAGCGGTGAAACATACAATACCTCCGTCTCGTTTGGAAGCTCCCGTTCGGCGCCCTGGCGAAAGAGCACGTCCAGCGATGCCAGAAACGCGGCCAGCGTTTTCCCCGACCCCGTCGGCGCAGAGATCAAGACGTGCCGTCCCGATTGAATAGCGGGCCAGCCCAAAGCCTGCGGCTCTGTCGGCGATCCAAAAGTGTGCTCAAACCACCGTGCAACCGCGGGATGAAAGGAAGATGACTGCATACTCATTGCGCCAGCAAGTGTGAAAACAGCATTATCTTATCCTGAATTCCCATGGTTTGGCTGATTTTCATAAGTGAGGGCGCCATGTACCGGACGTTGAACCCCGCTGCAATTGTGGCGACGCTCGAGCAGTTGGACCGGCGGATTAAGGAGCGGTTTCCGGACTCGAGCCTGTCCCGCGTCAATGCGGAGCTGCTTGGCGCGGCGCGCGCGGCCAGTGCGACCGCGGACCGCATTGCAAAACCATGGCCGGCGCTGCGGTTCGCGGAAGCAGCGTTGATCGCGGGGCTCGTCTCGGGCATTGCCTGGATTCTCTACCACGCCCGGCTCGGCGCCGTCCCCTTCGACCTGGCCCAGTTGGTGACGATTTCCGAGCCGGCCGTCAATCTCGCCGTGCTGGTGGTCCTCGCGATTCTGTCGCTGGCTGGCATCGAGCGGCGCATGAAGCGCGCGCGTGCGCTGGAAGCCATTCATGAATTGCGCGCGATTGCCCACGTGATAGACATGCACCAATTAACCAAGGATCCGGAGCGGCCCCTGGGCCGCGTCTCGACCCCGTCTTCGCCCCCGGTCAACCTGACGCCGTTTGAACTCAGCCGCTATCTCGATTATTGCAGCGAAATGCTCTCGCTCGCCGGCAAAGTGGCGGCATTATTCGTCCAGAAATTCCACGATCCCGTGGCGCTGAGCGCCGTGAATGACCTCGAGTCGTTGACTACCGGACTGTCCCAGAAAATCTGGCAGAAGCTGATGATACAACAAGCACTCTTGGGCCCAGAGGCAATGCCCACGAGTGCCAACACCGAAGAACGCGCGTAGAATTTCAGAATCTGGCTAGTCTGACCAGTCGGACAAGTCCGGCAAAACTTCACTCAGCGCGGCTGATCTGAATTCGCGCGCCACAGCGCGGGCAGTTCGCTTCCTTGAGTTCCGGTTCTGGCGGAAGCGTGAGCACGCCGCCGCACGCGCAACGGACCGAACTCCAGCCGGGCGCGGGGCGTTGCACCCGAAGCGGGGGCGGCGCCACCAGTGGCGCGTCGGCTTTCACTTTGGCAAACGGGACCGCCCCTGTGCCGCCCACGGCTGTCCTTCCCATCTTTTCCGTCCCTGCGGTCCCGGCGGTTTCGTGCAAGACATTCGCAACGGCGGCGGCGGCCGCGACTTGCGCAACGGGTACAGCGACATGCCGCTGACAACGCGGGCACTCCACTTCCTCCGCCTTAAAATCCGGCGGGAGCTTGATGCGCATGCCGCAGGCGCACGACAGGAAAACAAACTCATTGACCTTGCGCAGTAGGTCGCCGGCCTGGCGCATGCGTTGGGCCGTGGTGGCAATGGGCGCCACGGCATCCGGGTGCGCCTCACGGATCGGTACCACCCCCTGCCGCAAGGCGCTCCGCGGCAGCGTGGCGGCGTGGTGCGCGCCGGTGCGCCGCAATGCGTCCTGATACTTTGCGTAGGAAACACCACCCGCGATACCGCGCAAAACGCGGATGCGGTCCTCCACCGGCGGGTGTGAGCGGGTGAGGCCTAGGGCCATGCTGCCGGCCTGCTGAAGCGGGTTGACGATGTACATCGGGGCCGTGGCGCGGTTCGCAGACTGCAGGATTTCCGTGTCGGTGCTGATGACCTCGAGGGCTGAGGCCAGCCCCTCGGGGTAGCGCGTAAAGACCGCGCTTCCGGCGTCCGCCAGATACTCGCGCTTGCGTGAGACCGCAAAATAGATAAGCTGTGCAAAGATAGGCGCGAGAATGGCAAACACGATCGCGATCACAATCAGAATGAGCTGCCCGCCCCCGCCTTTCTTGTCGCCGCGGTAGCGCCCGGAACTGCCGCTGAAGCGGAGGCTGCGCAGGAAGACCTCTGAGATCATGACGATCGATCCCACCATGATCCCGACCATCGTCATGAACATGACGTCACGGTTCACGATATGGGAGATCTCGTGCGCGACCACACCCTGCAGCTCATCGCGGTTGAGCTTGCCGAGCAACCCCGCCGTCACGGCGACCGCGGCATTTTCCGGCTTGCGCCCCGTGGCAAAAGCATTCAGCGCCATGTCGTCTATGAGATAGATCTTTGGCATTTTCGGCAGGCTGGCTGCAATCGTCATCTCTTCGACCACGTTATACAGTTGCGGGTGGTCGGATCTCTGAATCGGGCGCGCCCGGCTGACCGCCAAAAGAATGGAATCGCCCTGGAAATATGCCACAGAAGCCTGACACATCCAAAGGGCAAAGGCGATGGCCATTCCAATGAAACCGGCAGTGGGATCGAATGTAAAACTGGGAACATAATAATCATCGTAAAATTCGCCCGCGGCAAGCGAGGGCGCGAGCGCGCTGCCAATCACAAAGCCGAGCGCCAACAATAGGGCCAGCATCGCCAGAACCAGCACAGCGCTGCGCCGTTTATTCGCGCGGATGAGTTCCCACATGACGTCTCGTCCCAGTTTGATCTCAATTGTACGGCTGCATTGCGAAGAGGCCAAGAACGGGGCTGGAAGCCCCGGCTACGGGAGGCGTGCGCCGAGGACGTAGACCGCGAAACCCGCCTCTTTCCAGGCCGCGCGATCCAGGATGTTGCGCGTGTCGTAGAGCCGCTTCGTTCGGACTTGCTCGGCCACGAAACGTGGATTGAGTGCGCGGTACTCATCGTGGTCGGTCAGCACGAGTAACAGATCCGCGCCGCAGACGCAGTCCGCAAAGTCCCGCTGCATGGGCGAAGCCCCTTGGACATGCGGATCATAGGCCGCGACATCCACACCGCGCGCGCGCAATAACTCGACCACGCGCAAGGCCGGGCTTTCCCGGATATCGTCGACGTTGCCTTTATAAGCCAACCCCAGCGCGGCGATTCGCGGTTGTTCCACGTCTTTCAACAGCGCCTGCACCGTCTCGGCCACGTGTTCCGGCATGGCGTCGTTGCGCTCGCGCGCCAGCCGGATCAACTGCGCCGCCTCCGGGTCCGCCTCGACCAGGAACCACGGATCCACCGAAATGCAGTGGCCGCCCACGCCCGGCCCGGCCTGATGCACGTTCACGCGCGGATGGCGGTTCGCGAAGCGTGCCACTTCCCAAAAATCCACACCGAGCCGTTCGCACAGCAGCGCCGCTTCGTTCGCCAGCGCGATATTGACGTCGCGAAACGTGTTCTCGAGCAACTTCACGGTTTCCGCCGTGGTGGCGTCTGTCAGGAACAGTTCTCCTTCAACAAAGGTCTCGTACAGGCTACGCGCCCGCTCCGCGCTAACGACGTCATAACCGCCGATAATGCGGTCATTCGTAATCAGTTCCTTCAGGATCTTCCCCGGCAGTACACGCTCAGGACAGTAGGCGAGATAAATGTCTTCGCCGATGCTCAGCCCTGAAGCCTCCAGGATCGGTTTCAGCAATTCCCGGCACGTTCCCGGTGGCGAGGTTGATTCCAGAATCACCAGGTTGCCGCGCTTCAAGTACGGCACAATGCTCTCGGCTGCGCGCCGCACATACGTCATGTCGGCCTGCTTCTCGCGCGTCAGCGGCGTCGGCACCGCGAGAAGAAACACATCGGCAATCTCCGGTTCGAGTGCCGCGCGCAGGTTGCCGCTCTGGATGGCCGCCTGCACGACGGTGTGCAGGCCGGGCTCCTCGATGTGAATGTCACCGTGATTCACCGTGTCGACGATGTGCTGCGAGACATCGACCCCCAGCACCTCGAAGCCATTCGAGGCCAGCACGCTGGCCGTGGGCAACCCGATATAGCCCAAGCCCATGACGCAGACTTTTCTTCCCAATGCCACTGCTCTCCCTGTAGTCGCGCACTCGACTGACGATACGCGCAAACGCCGCCGGCTTGGTCCCGCTCTCGTCGCGCGCTCGGCGGGCGCGACTACTGGAGGCCCGCCAAATGCTCGGCGATGCGCGCGGACGCGTGGCCGTCCCCGTACGGGTTCGCCCCGCTGGCCATACGACGGTACGCGCCCTCGTCCCCGAGCAGGCGCTCGACGCCTTTCACTATAGCATCGTAGGCAACGCCAACCAATTGCACAACGCCGGCCGCGACGGCTTCGGGGCGCTCCGTGACCTCACGCATCACCAGCACCGGTTTGCGCAGCGAGGGCGCCTCTTCCTGAATGCCGCCGGAATCCGTGAGGATCAGATGCGATTTCTTCATCAGATGCACAAAAGGCAGGTATTCGAGCGGTTCAACTAGATGGACACGCTCAATCCCCGCGAGCATTTCATAAACGGTGCGCTGGACTTGCGGATTGGGATGCACGGGATACACGACTTCAAGGTCTTCATGCCGCGCCACCAGATCGCGAATGGCCGTGCAGATGGCCCGAAACGGCGCGCCAAAACTCTCGCGTCGGTGCGCGGTGACCAGCAACAGCCGTCGCTCCCGCCCCAGCCCCTCGAGCACCGGGTCCGTAAACGTGCAGGGTTGCGCCGCCGTGTGCAGCAGGGCGTCAATCACTGTATTGCCGGTCACCACGATGTGCTCCGGCAGAAGGTGCTCGCGCAACAGGTTTTCGCGGGCGCCCGCGGTTGGCGCGTAGTGGTAGGTGCACAACGCATCGCACAGCCGCCGGTTCATCTCCTCCGGAAAAGGGCTGTAGCGCGTGTACGTGCGCAAACCGGCTTCCACGTGGCCCACCGGGATCTTCTGGTAAAACGCGGCCAGCGCCGCCGCAAACGAGGTCGTGGTGTCGCCATGGACGAGCACTATTTCGGGCCGCGCCGCCGCGAGGACGCGCCCCAGCCCCGTCAGCACCGAGGTTGTGACCTGCGTGATACTCTGATCGGGGGCCATCACGTCCAGATCATGATCCACCGGCAGCGTGAACAACCGGATCACCTGGTCGAGTAGTTCGCGGTGTTGCGCGGTGAGACAGACGCGCACCTCGATGCTGTCCTCGCGCCGCAACAGTTCCCGGATGACCGGCGCCATTTTGATAGCTTCAGGGCGCGTGCCAATGACCACCAGCACCCTCATGGCACAATCTCCGGCGGCGCCGTGGTCCCCATTCCAAATTCCTCGTGCCTGATGCTTGATCTATCTAACACTCATTCCCTGCATCCGTAGCTTCAAGTCTTTTGCACTCGTCGCAAATTGCAGGGCAACCTCCGCCGTTATCTTTTCGGCCTTCCACAAGTCATAGAGCGCCTGATCGAAGGTCTGCATCCCATATTGCTCGCGGCCTTCTTCAATCAATGTGTGAATATCCTTAAACGCCTTGCCCTGGTCGATGAAGTCACGAATGGTGCGCGTCCCCACCAGGATTTCCATCGCCACCGCGCGCCCCGTGCCGGTGGCCAACGGCAAAATGCGCTGCGATAGAATTCCGCGCAGTACGCTGCCCACCTGCTTGCGGATCTGCAACTGTTGATGCGGCTCAAAGAAATCCAACACGCGATTCAACGTTTCCACGGCATCGACCGTATGCAGCGTGCTGAACACCAGGTGGCCTGTTTCCGCCGACGCCAATGCTGTCCGGACCGTTTCCGCATCGCGCATTTCGCCGATCAGGATGACGTCTGGGTCCTGCCGCAACGCGCCGCGCAATGCATTCGCGAACGAAAGCGTGTCGTGGCCAATTTCGCGCTGCGTTACGATCCCCTTCTTGTCCTGGTGGACGAATTCCAGCGGGTCTTCCACCGTCACAATGTGGTCCGGCCGCGTCGTGTTGATTTCATCGATCAGTGCCGCCAGCGTCGTCGATTTCCCGCTGCCCGTCGGGCCTGTCACCAGAATCAGGCCGTTGCGCAATTGGCACAGCCGCTTCAGCACCGCTGGGAAACCCAGATTGTCCAGCGTCTTAATCTTCAACGGGATCAAGCGCATCACGATCCGCGTGTCGCCATCGTCCCGGCAGGCGTTCACGCGGAACCGCGCCACCCCCTGAAACATGTACGAACTGTCCAACTCCATCACCTTCTCAAACTTGGCCACATCATTCGACGACGCAATCGCACGCAGGTGCTTTTGCATGGCCTCCTCCGTCAGGGACTCCTCCTCCAACCGGTGCAGCTCCCCATCAATCCGATAGATGGGCGGGTTCCCCGCTTTCAAATGGATGTCTGACGCATTTTGTTCGAGCGCCCCGCGCATCAATTCTTCCATCGTCGACGCCATACCTGCCATCCTCCCGTTCCCGCACGCGAAGCCGCACGACACCGCCTGCCCCAAACTCTTCACTCCCGAATATACACGATCAACCACAGTGCAGACTACAGCGTACTGAAAGGACCAAGCGGACCGAAAGGACGAAAAGAACTCCAGGGGTCTTGGGGACGAGCTAGACTCCATGGACTCTGTGGCCAGGTTGGGAAGGTCCACTAGCTAGTTCCGCGGTGCGGTGTGCAATGCGAGACTCGCATCGGGCGTCGTCTTGAAATCGCCCACCAGCCCATGACGCAGCCGCGAATCCCCCGCGGCGGCGATCATGGCGCCATTATCAATGCAGTAAGCAAGCGGCGGCATGAACACCTCGGCGTCCACTTCCTTGGTTAGCCGTTCACGCAATAGGCGGTTCGCGGCCACGCCCCCCG
>JACPGD010000584.1 GCA_016182645.1 Candidatus Hydrogenedentota bacterium
ACAACAGGATCGCCAAGGGCTACAGCCAGTTTTTGTTCGACGACCGCGCCAATCAATTCCTGCAACTCCTCGATAGTCATTTGAGCGACAGTAGTGGCCACGGCATCTTCTCCAGGTGAGGTCTTTTGGTTGAGTATACCCCATTCCCTTCCAGTTGAGGAATATGAGCGTGGATGCAGTTCGCCCCTGCTGTCCCTTAAAACACTTTTCGTCACCCTTTCCCCACCTTCCTCCCGGTTTCTTCGTATCCACCACTTAAGGCAGACAAAATTTGTTTGATTTTGGTGTTTTAATGTTGTAAACTTCCTCCTTCGTGGCCGTGCGAGAGCCGGCGGGGACCTGCTGGCAGCGCGGAACACATCCCCTCTGTCAGGCGGTCGAAGTTGACATAACCCCTGAAAGATGCTATATTAGCGGGCTGTTGTCTAGACCGCGTCCAAAGGTGTTTACAACTCATTATGTCCTTGGGAGATCTGTCTTGCCTACCGTGAATCAGTTGCTGCGTGGGACGCGCCGGACCAAGCCGGACAAGACGAAGTCGCCGGCCCTGAAAGCCTGTCCGCAGGCCTCCGGAACGTGCACGCGCGTGTACACCATGACGCCGAAGAAACCCAATTCGGCGTTGCGCAAAGTGGCGCGCGTCCGGCTGAAGAACGGTATGGAAGTGACGGTATACATCCCGGGCGTGGGACATAACCTGCAGGAACACTCGCAGGTGATGATCCGCGGCGGCCGCGTGAAGGACCTACCGGGAGTCCGCTACCACCTGATCCGCGGCGTCCTGGACGCTACCGGGGACATGGGGGGGCAGGCCAGCCTGAAAGACGACGGTGGAAAGAAAGTTCATGCGGGACGTTGGGTCAGCCGGTCGAAGTACGGCGTCAAGCGTCCCAAGCTCGATATTGGCAAACCGAAGGCCAAGAAGTAAGGGTAATGTAGATCAATGCCGAGAAGACGCGAAGTACCAAAGCGGCTGACCGCTCCGGATCCCCACTACAGCAGCACGCTCGTGGCCCGTTTCATCAACACGGTGATGCGCCGGGGAAAGAAGAGCATTGCGGAGTCCATCGTGTATGGGGCCATGGAACGCCTCCAGACGAAAATGCCGAATGAGGACGTGCTCACGGTGTTCACGCAGGCCGTGGACAATGCGAAGCCCTTATTGCACGTGAAGTCGCGCCGCGTGGGCGGCGCCACCTATCAGGTGCCGGTCGAAATCGCGCCCGCGACGCGCACGGCCATCGCCTTCCGCTGGATCATCGAGTTTTCGAGCAAGCGGGGCGAAAAGACCATGAAAGAACGCCTGGCGGGGGAGTTGATGGACTGCTATAACCGCCAGGGCAGCACGATAAAACGCAAAGACGACACACACCGGATGGCCGAAGCCAATAAGGCTTTTGCCCATTTCCGTTTCTGATTCTTCCCAGCGACCGGCCCGGGAGGGGGCCGCGTGGGGAGCAGATCCGCTTCCCGCCGGGGTGTAGCCGAACGAATGTCGTTCGGCAACCCGTGTTTGTGCGGGCGGACAATTGAATCAGGCGCCAGCGGTGGACCGGAGGCAATGGTTTCCCGTGGGCGCCCGGACAGGTAAAGAGAGAGAAGAGGCAACGGCGTCCAGCCGAAGCATGAGCAGACGGCTGGAAGGCCGAGAAGAGGTTGTGGTTGTGCCACGGACATTTGCACTAGATAGAGTTCGGAACATCGGCATCATGGCCCACATTGATGCTGGCAAGACGACTGTTACCGAACGCATGCTCTATTACTCGGGCCGCGTGTACAAGGTGGGTGAAGTCCACGAAGGCACCGCGACCATGGATTATATGGAACAGGAACGCGAGCGCGGCATCACCATCACTTCCGCCGCCACGGCCTGCGAGTGGAAAGGCCATCGCGTCAATATTATTGACACGCCCGGGCACGTCGATTTCACCGCGGAGGTCGAGCGCAGCTTGCGTGTGTTGGACGGCGCCGTGGCCGTGTTTTGTGCCGTGGCGGGTGTCCAGCCCCAATCTGAAACCGTCTGGCGCCAGGCCGACCGCTACCGGGTACCGCGTCTTGCCTTCATCAACAAGATGGACCGCATTGGGGCCGACTTCGAAAAAGCCCTGAACAGCATGCGCGATCGGCTGGGGGCCAATCCTGTACCCATTCAGATGCCCATCGGCGCCGAAGATAATTTCCGGGCCGTCGTCGACCTCGTCACACTCAAAATGCTGGGTTGGGAGGGCGAAGGGATCGATGCGCGCATTGTCGAGCTCGAGCTTCCCGCCGAACTCCGTGATGAGGCGGAACTGCGGCGGCATAACCTGATTGAAGCGGCCGCCGATGTGGACGACCACCTGGCGGAAAAATATCTCGCCGAGGAAGACATCAGCGAAGATGACATTCATGCCGCATTGCGCAAGGGAACGCTTTCCGGCAAGCTGACGCCGGTCGTTTGCGGCGCGGCCCTCCGCAGCCGCGGCATCCAATTGCTGATGGATGCCGTCTGTCACTATCTCCCCTGCCCGCTCGATGTCCCGGAATTTCATGGGACGTATCCGCACCGGCCCGACATTGAAGTCGTCCGCAAGCCGAGCGACGACGAGCCATTCGCCGCCCTTGCCTTCAAGATCCTCACAGACCCGCACGTTGGGCGCCTCACCTTTATTCGCGTCTATTCCGGCACATTGAACGCCGGCGACCAGGTGATGAATGCGCGCACTGGCCGCAAGGAGCGCCTCGGGCGGTTGCTGGAAATGCACGCCGACGAGCGGACGGACCTTAAGGAACTGCGGTGCGGCGATATCGGCGCGGTCATCGGCGCCAAAAACACCACCACGGGTGACACGCTGTGCGATTACGACAAGCCGGTCGCGCTGATGTCCGTGGACTTCCCCGATCCGGTGGTGCACATCGCCATCGAACCTAAAACTAAGGCGGACCAGGACCGGATGTCCGACGCCCTGCAGAAGCTGTCGGAAGAAGATCCGACCTTCCGCGTCCGCGTTGATGAAGAGACCGGCCAAACTATTATCGCCGGCATGGGTGAGCTTCACCTCGAGATTATCGTAGACCGGCTCAAGCGCGAGTTCCGCGTCGAGGCGAACGTGGGCAAGCCCATGGTGGCTTACCGTGAATCCATCCGCAGAAAAGCGGAAGCTGAAACGCGTTTCGTCCGACAAACCGGTGGCCGCGGCCAATATGGACACGTAGTCTTGACCCTCGAACCAGGCGCGCCGGGTTCGGGGTTCCTATTTGAGAACAAGATTGTTGGGGGCGTCATCCCGAAGGAATACATTCCGGCGGTGGAGAAAGGGGCGCGCGAGGCCCTGCAGACGGGGGTGATTTCCGGGTATCCGATGGTAGATGTCAAGGTGATCCTCACCTTCGGCAGCTACCACGAAGTGGACTCCTCGGAAATGGCCTTCCAGATTGCCGCCTCGATGGCCGTGAAGGACGCCGCGAAGAAAGCGTCGCCGCAGTTGCTCGAGCCCGTCATGAACGTCGAAGTGGTCTGCCCCGAAGAGTACACCGGCGACGTCATCGGCGACTTCAACGGGCGGCGCGGCCGTCTCGAAGGGATGCAGACCGAAGGGACTACCCAGACCATCAAGGCCAAGGTGCCCTTGTCGGAAATGTTTGGTTACGCGAATGATTTGCGCTCGAAGACGCAAGGCCGCGCGACCTACAGCATGGAATTTGCCCAGTACGAACCCGCGCCTGTCAGCGTGGCGAATGAGGTCATGGAGAAGGCCGGCAGCACGTACCGGTTCCAGTAGCCGGGGCGCCCAGCCCCGTTGTTGTGTCAGTTCGGGAGAAACAGCGGGCCAAGCGCCCGGCAGTGAGCATAAAGGAGATCAGGCATGGCCAAGGCAAAGTTTGAGCGGACAAAGCCTCACGTGAACGTGGGAACGATTGGCCACGTGGACCATGGGAAGACCACGTTGACGAGCGCGATCACGAAGGTGCTGGCGAAGCAGGGGAAGGCGCAGGCGATGGA
>JACPGD010000585.1 GCA_016182645.1 Candidatus Hydrogenedentota bacterium
AGACCGGCCCCATGACGAGAATTATCCGGCCCTCATGGAGAACTTCGAGCGGCTGCAAACGGCGCGGCTGGAAGATGGCGGCCGGCCGGAAGTCATCGCACTGCCGATGCCGGAACCTCTCTATTTTGAAGGCACGCGGTTGCCGGCCAGCTATGCGAACTTCTATATCTGCAATGGCCGGGTGCTGGCGCCGACCTTTAACGACCCCCATGATCGGCTCGCGCTGGGAATCCTCGCCGAGTGTTTTCCGGACCGCGAAGTCGTCGGCATTCATGCCGTGGATCTGGTGTGGGGCTTTGGAACGCTGCATTGCCTCACGCATGAAGTACCGGAGGAATGAGGAATGAGGAATTAGGAATGTGGGATGAGGGCGTGGTGTAGTTCTTCGAGGAAGGTGTTGCCGAAGAGTTGCTCGATGATGAGGGCGACTTCGGGGGCGCGGGTGCGGGCGGGGCGGGAGCGGCGGCGGTTGCAGGGGAAGCGGTAGGCGTCCTCCTGCACAGTGAGGACGGGCGGATTGTCCTCGCTGATGGCGAGCGGCCAGAGGGTGCAGGCGAAAGGCTTGGTGCGATAAGGTTCGAGACCCAGGCGCAGCGCGGCGGAGTGGATCGAGCAGCGGATGAAGCCTTCCTTATCGCGGTAGGCGAAGACACAGCGGCCGCGCTCGTCGGTGTCGAGGGCGTAGAGGCCTTTTTCAATGCGCTCGAACGGGTTTTCTAGCGCACCGTTGGCCGTGCGCAAATTCCTGGCAAATCGACTGCTCTCGGGAATCATGCCGGTAATCCGCCGCAATTCCTTGGGGGAAACGGTGACTTCGTAGGACCCGCAGCAACAGCCGGCGGCCGAACAAGCCTTCGGGTCGCAGGCATGGTCCAGCCGGAGCAAGGCGTCGAGGTCGACGCGAACATCGGCGATTAACGGGAAACGGTCCTGGGTTTTCGTGTTCATTTGGGTATGGCCTTGATGTGGAACGAGCGTTGGTTTCCGGAAGCGTTGCGCTACGGGAACATGGCGGGGCTCATGCCAATATCCACAATGCTGCACCCCTTGATCGGGTTCAGTCCCAGTTTCTTGGCGGTGTCGATGAGTTCCTGGTCTTCCGCGCCGGGATTGAGCCAGAGTTCCTGGTGGTGCACTTCACACAGTTCGTCGAGCAGGCCCTTGCCCACGGCGGGCGGCACGTACATGGAGACACGCTGAACGGGCTGGGGAACATGCGTCACATCGTGATAGCATTGCAAGCCTTCGATCTCCTCGCAGTTGGGGTTCACAGGATAAACGGTCCAGCCGGCATTTTGGTAGGCGCGAACGCATTTGTTGCCGAATTTCTTCCGGTCTGGCGACGCGCCGATGACGGCGATGGTTTTGGTCATGAATCCCTCTTCGCTGCTTCGGGTTGCGCTTTCACTTTACTAAACACGGGGGTGGATTCAAAATAGGAAGCCGTAGGGACAACAGGGACATTAAAGGTGAGAGGGGATTGACCTATGCCAAGTCTGACTTGGGGATTATTCGTGGCACTGGCGATGGGTGCAAGCGCGGGCTTTGGCCTCGAGTTGCCCGCGGAGCATAACTTTGACGAGGTCTCGAAAGCACTGCTGGGCGAGGGGCAGGAGGCGTGGAAGCATTTCGCCGTCCCGCCTTACACCCCTGTCGCCTCGTTCTTTGAGGACGTGAAAGGACTGCTCGCGCGCGCACACGCCATCAAGATTGGCGAAGAGGCTGATGGGGCCGAGCTGTATTTCGCGGTCGCGGTGGTGCAGCCACACAAACCCTACGATGACGATTGGTATAACACACTCCGCCTGGGCCTTGTGGCCAAACGAGACGGCCATTACGAACATATCGATTCGAGCGCAGATGCGTATCTGTGGCAATTGCCCTTTCCCGAAGGGCTTACCGACGCTGGATACTTCCACGTTGACCGTCTGGAAACCCAAGAGGTCAATGGCAAGCACATGACGTGGCTGACGTATTCGTATGGAGACAGTATTTCCACGCCGCGCGGGTGGCATACCATTGCGGTATTGTTCGACCACTCCAATCAAGACAACCGCCTGCACCGGGTCTGGCAAGGCGAGGTAGGCTACAAGTACTCGGGCGCGAGCATGGGTCCGGTCGAGGAAAAGACCGAACTTGAATTCGTCGACGGCAACGGCGACGGGCTGGCTGAACTGGTGTCGACCACCACGCGCACCGAAACGAAGGTTTACACTTGGAAGGATAATCGCTTCCAACGCCGAGACTAGCGGGTGGTAGCCCGGGGTTGCCACACCCCGGACAGGCCGGAGCGCAGATCCCGGAGCGGAGGGTGTGGCAGCCCCCCGCTACTATTGCGCAGACGCGGCTTGAGTTGAGACCGGATTTCAATGTACAACTCAGAACTCAGAACTGGGGGCGTCATGAGCACTAATCAAACACAAGCTTCCACGTTTAATCCAAGGGAAAACAGGCTGCTGACCATTCTGATGGGGATGCTGCTTTTGGGCTTTGCCTGGCAGATTCGCGGCAATGGCACTTCGAACCCCTCCACCGTGATCACGCTCTTCCTGTTGTTCCTGTCGGTGCACTATGGGCCGCGCCAGAAATTCCATCTCGTCATCTTTGCGTTGGCGGTGCTCCTCTTTGCGCTGCTGCGCACGGGATGGGGGACGTTCGTGGCGCAGTCGGGCATCCCTGGCCTATATCCGGGGCACATCGTGCCGGATCAGGCGGACATTACGAACAACAATGTTTATGACATTGTCGTTCACTGGTGGATGGGCTATTTCTGGTTGTTCATCGTTGGTCTGGCGTGGGCGGGCTTTCCATCGCTCATTTTTGGCGGCTACTTCTTCACCACCGTCAAATACACCTTCAAACACCTGGGGATCGGCATTGTGGTGTTCCTGGCGGGAAGGTATCTGGCAGGGTTTATCGCGGCGCAAATCATTCCATTTCTGGCGCCCCAGTATTATCAAGACCTGTATCTAACCGAGTTGTCGCTGCGGAACTACCGGTCCATGTATGGCAATCTCTCCACGGCCATGGCCATCATTCCGGTGTTGCTTTGCATCTACTTTTGGATGAAGGACAAAGCGTTCGTCTGGCGTTCCGTCGTTGTCATGTCCATTTTTGGCATTGGATTGTCCTTGGCGTCCGTGTGGCAGTCGATCGGGAGAAACCATCCGGAATGGGACCTGCCGTTCTGGAGCCTGTGGGAATACTTCAGCGGGTTCATTATCGGCGGCCTGCTCTTCTGGTTCTACAGCCGTTTTTCGGAGCAGGAGTTGCAGAAGACCGATATTTCTCCCGGCCTTGAAGCGCTGGACAAATGGAACATGGCGGGACAGTTCCTCGTTTATGCTGCGGCCTTGTACTTCTTCGTACTGTGGGGCTTGCAGGACAGCTTCGGCGGGAGCGTGAGTGTCACCAGCCGAAAACTGGAGGTCGATCCGTTCGTCTCCGGCGGAACGATCCACCTCGCCGTGCTGGCGGTCGCGCTGCCATTGTATTTCTTCTACTTGCGCGGGAACATCGGCACGGCACTCTACAAGAGGTCATTTCAAGAAAAGAGCCTGATTGCGCTGCTTGTATTGCTGCCTGTGAACTACCTCAACTTCCTGGCCTCGTATATCGTCACGGGGACACTCTCCGATCTCAACTTGGCGGGGTGGCTGGATACCATTTCCTTTGTCGTTGTGGAGGTTTACCTGATCTACTTGTACCGTCGACGGTTTGTTGGAATCTGAAACCGATTCTTGCCTACTGTTCAGTGAAGCGCACTCAAGGGAGGATCCCTATGATCCACTATACAAAGTTTGAGCAACTTTCAATACGTTCGCATCCTGAATTAAGCGAGCAGTGGGTCCAGGATCGGATTGCGGAGGACCCCTCTATTCTGGGCCTTGGTGATGTCATCTTGAAGGACCGCGAAAGGGCGCAACCCAGAGCCGGACGGCTTGACCTCCTTCTTCAAGACGTAGACACAGATCGGCGTTTCGAAGTGGAAATACAACTTGGCGCCACAGACGAAAGCCACATAATTCGTAGCATTGAGTACTGGGACATCGAACGCAAACGGTATCCGCAGTATGAACACACGGCTGTTATTGTCGCGGAAGACATCACGAGCCGTTTTCTCAATGTAGTAAGTCTCTTCAACGGAATGATTCCCCTGATTGCTGTGCAAATGAAAGCCTTCAGAGTTGGGGATCAGGTGGGACTTGTATTTACAACTGTTCTCGATCAGACGACACTGGGCTTGGTAGACGAAGATGAAGAGAAAGAGCCGACGAACCGTGCTTACTGGGAACAAAGGGGCTCAAGCAAAACCGTATCGTTGGCGGACCAGCTTCTTGAAATGGCAAAGGTGCATAACAAGAGTCTGGAGCTGAAATACAACAAGGTGTACATAGGTCTCGCAAAGGATGGTCAACCATGCAACTTCATATTGTTTCGCCCTAAGAAAAGGTTCATACAATTTGAACCCCGGTTCAAGTACACCTCAGAAACGCAGGAAAGGCTGGAAAGCTCTGGTCTGGATGTGATGGGCTATAATAGCCATCGGGGGCGATTTCGCATTCGGCTGCAGCCTGGAGACATAGAAAAGCATCGGGAAATCCTAGCTCAAGTGGTGGCGGAGGCATTTGCTGCCTCCGAAGTCGAATAGGAATTCACCGCCGTAGGCACGACTCGGAACGTAGTCAAGAGTGAACTCAACACAGTTTTTGAAGGGTCTCGCGGAAAGCCGGTATAATTTGGTCGATTTTTCCAGAGATTTCCCCGCATTGAGGCGGTGTGTCTTTTCCTTTTTCCTTGTGAGGTGATTTGGCATGGCGTTTGATTTGGACATGATTAAAGCGGTGTATGCGCGGGTGGCGGAACGGGTGAATGCGGCGCGGACGGTGGTGGGGCGGCCGCTGACGCTCGCGGAGAAAATTCTCTACAGCCATCTGTTTGCGGGGAACGCCACGGAAGCCTATGGGCGCGGGCAGTCGTATGTGGACTTTGCGCCGGACCGCGTGGCGATGCAGGACGCGACGGCGCAGATGGCGCTGTTGCAGTTCATGCAGGCGGGCATCCCGCGGACGGCCGTGCCGAGCACGGTGCATTGCGATCACCTCATCCAGGCAAAGACTGGTGCGAGCGCGGACCTGCAAACGGCGCTGAATACGAACAAGGAGGTCTACGACTTCCTCGCGTCGGTGTCGAACAAGTACGGTATTGGCTTCTGGAAGCCAGGCGCGGGAATCATTCATCAGGTGGTGCTGGAGAATTATGCGTTTCCCGGCGGAATGATGATCGGGACGGACTCGCACCCGCCAAACGCGGGCGGGCTCGGGATGATCGCGATTGGCGTGGGCGGCGCGGACGCGGTGGACGTGATGGCGGGGATGCCGTGGGAACTGAAGTGGCCGAAGCTCATCGGGGTGAAGCTCACGGGCAAGATGAGCGGGTGGACCTCGCCGAAGGACGTGATCCTGAAGGTGGCGGGCATATTGACGGTGAAGGGCGGGACCGGCGCAATTGTCGAGTACTTCGGCGAGGGCGCCGAGAATATGTCGTGCACCGGCAAGGGGACGATCTGCAACATGGGCGCGGAGATCGGCGCGACGACGTCCATTTTCGCCTTTGATGAATCGATGGTGCGGTACTTGAAAGCGACGGACCGCGGGGACGTGGCGGAGTTGGCGCAGGCGCACGCGGAACACCTGCGGCCGGATGCGGACGTCTACGCAAATCCGAAGAAGTACTTTGACCAGGTGATTGAGATTGATTTGTCGACGCTGGAACCGCACGTGAATGGCCCGTTCACGCCGGACCTGGCCCACCCGATCTCGCAACTGGGCAAAGCGGCCAAGGAACACCACTGGCCGCTGGAGGTTGAGGTGGGGTTGATTGGATCGTGCACCAATTCGTCGTATGAAGACATGACGCGCGCGGCGTCGATTGCGCGGCAGGCGCGGGAGAAAAAGCTGAAGGCGAAGGCGGAGTTCACGATCACGCCCGGCTCGGAGCAGGTGCGCGCGACGGTCGAGCGCGACGGCGTGTTGAAGGAATTTGAGGCCGTGGGTGGCGTCGTGCTGGCGAACGCGTGCGGGCCGTGCATTGGCCAGTGGTCACGCCATCGCCACGGCGGGAATGACCAGCCCAACACGATCATCACGTCGTTCAACCGCAACTTCGCGAAACGCAATGACGGGAACGCGAAAACGCACGCGTTTGTGACGTCGCCCGAACTGGTGACGGCGCTGGCGCTGGCCGGGCGGCTGGATTTCAATCCGCTGACCGACACGCTGGTGAATGAGAACGGGCAAGCGGTGAAACTTGATCCGCCCACGGGCCTGGAACTGCCCCCGCAGGGTTTCGGCTGCGAAGATCCTGGATATACTGCGCCCGCGGCGGACGGCAGCGCGGTGCAAGTGAATGTGCGTCCCGATTCCGATCGCCTGCAACTACTCGATCCCTTCCTTCCGAACGAAGCCTATTTGTTCCAGGGCATGAAGCTGCTGATCAAAGCGAAGGGCAAGTGTACGACCGATCACATCAGCATGGCGGGACCGTGGCTGAAATACCGCGGGCATCTGGACAACATCAGCAACAACATGCTGATCGGCGCGATCAACGCGTTCAACGGCGAAGCGAACAAGGTCAAGAACCAGCTTTCCGGCGAGTTTGGCGAAGTGCCGAAGGTGCAGCGCAGTTACAAAGCCGAGGGCATCGGCACGGTCGTGGTGGGCGATGAGAATTACGGCGAAGGCTCCTCGCGCGAACACGCCGCCATGGAACCGCGTCA
>JACPGD010000081.1 GCA_016182645.1 Candidatus Hydrogenedentota bacterium
CCTCATCCGCAATCGCGGCGTGCAGGTGTCGGAGGTGTGGCTGATCAGGGTGCAATAGCGATGAAGTTCTATCGCCAGGTTTCCTGTTTCCACTGCAGGGAACGGCGGGGTAAAATCCCAATTATGAGACTTGGTGCTTTCGCACTAAGGCGTTGCCGAAGTGAAGTTGAGGGAAGAAATCCATCGCTCCATCGATGCACTGGACAGCCAATCGCTGGTGGTTGTCCACGAGCAACTTCAGTTGCTGCTCAAATCAAGATCGGATCAGCCTACATCGCTGCCGGCGTCCTCCCTGGAAGAAGTGCTGGTGCTGACCCGCTGCGACCCCGGTGACTGGTCCGCTGATGTTATTGCCGAGCGGTCAGACCGGCTGTGAACCGTGATTCGAAGCGAAGTCTGCCCCTTCGTAAATGCAATACTCGATTTCAAGCCTTCCGCTATTTGCTCGAAGACGGTTGTAGACTGATTGCTTTTGCTCATCGTGGCTTCCTTATCAGCCGCCAATTTCCGCGCTGGTGGGTACGACGAGCACGGGACACGGCGCCTTGCGGATAATGCCTTCGGAGACACTGCCCCAGAAGAGATCGTGGAGCACGCCATGGCCGTGGGAGCCGACGATGATGCAGGCGGCTTCGAGGCGCCTGGCTTCTTCCACGACTTTTTGGGCGGTGGGCCCTTGGATGAGCAGGCTCTCGCCTTCGATGCCTTGCTGGCGAAGCTGGTCGCGGTACACGTGGAGCAGCTCGTGATCGGCCTGCGCTTGTTGGGCCACGTGATCGCGGATGTATTGCGGCCCGGGATGGTACCCGACGAAATCGGGCTCCGGCGGCTCGACATGCAGCAGGTAGACGGGCGCCTGAAAGGCCCGGGCCATTTCCGCCGTGCAATTCAGGATCGGCGCTTCATCCTTGCGAAATTCCACCGCGGCCAGGATTGTCTTCATCTCAGGCTCCTCTCGGTTTCCCTCTTTTCATGGTAACGCCCCGGCACGTGGCGTTGCACGTAATCCTGCACGCCAGGAAGTATAGGTCATATAGGACTCATGGGACCTATATGCAATGCCCGGACCGCGGCGCGTCCAAGAGTTGCACTTGTCCGCCCTGCACCGGATAATACCTTAGCATTCATTGAAACCCTCGGAAGTTTGCCAGTGAACCTGAATGTTTCCGCCGAAATTGCTGACATCGTCGAGCAGGCGGTGGCCGCGAGTGTACAACGCTCGCAATTTTATGTGGGTGTGGAACATCTCTTCGCGGCGATTCTCGATCGGGCCGATCAACTCCCGGAGAAGGTGCGCCAGGAGTGGCTCAACCATCTGCTTACGGCCCTCCGCGAAGTCAATCGCCTCACGTGGCAGGCGCAGGTTGCCTCGCCCTCGGGCGATATCGTGCACACTCCCCGCGCTATCAAGGCCCTGACGCAGGCAGGGAAGATAGCCCAACGCAGTGGGCAGGGCGCGCGCGCGGGACATTTGCTCCTGGCAATTCTCAGCGACGGGTTATCCGCGCCCAGCCGGGCAATGGATCGCCTGGGACGCGACCGTGGTGCGTGCCTCGTCCTGCTCCGCCAGGAGCTAAATGTCCAGCCGGCCCCTGCCATGGCGACGCCAGGCCGGAGCGAGCCGGCGCCCGCGGCGGCAGTGCCCGGAACGGCGGCAACTCCCCCCAATGGCGCCGGCCTCGAAACGCTGACGCGCAACCTTTCCGATAAAGCGCGACGGGGCGAACTGCATCCGGCCATCGGCCGTGACGAGGAAATCCTCCAGGTCCTGCAAGTGCTGACGCGCAAGACCAAGAACAACGTGATGCTCGTCGGCGAGGCGGGCGTGGGCAAGACCCAGTTAGTGGAGGGGCTGGCGCTCGCGATGGCGCGCTGCACCAGTGGCCCCCGCTACGAGGTGCTCGAACTCAATCTCGCGGCGCTCATGGCCGGTACGCAGTATCGCGGCGCGTTCGAAGAAAAGCTGTTGGGCCTGATCGAAAACTTGAAGCGATCGCCAGACACGGTCTTGTTCATTGACGAAGTACACGTGATCATGGGGGCAGGTTCCACCGTTGGCGACAGCATGGATTTCGCCAACCTCCTCAAGCCGGTCCTTGCCCGGGGCGAGATCCGTTGTATCGGCGCGACGACGGTCCAGGAATACCGCCGTTTCGTCGAGAAGGACCCGGCCCTCGAGCGGCGCTTCCAGATGGTGCGCGTGGAAGAACTCTCGGAGGAAGCGACGCTCCAGGTGTTGCTGAGCCTGCGTCTCTCGCTGGAGCGGCACCACGGTATTCTGATTGACAGCCGCTCGCTGCAGGCCTCCATTGCGCTGACGCAGCGGCATCTGCCCAACCTACGCTTGCCCGACAAGGCCATCGACGTGCTGGATCAGGCGTGTGCCCGCCACCGGCTCCAGCGCTATGCGGCGCGGCACCACCGCCACTTCACCCAGGACACTGAGGCCGAGACCAAGGTTTCGCCGCACGATATCCGGAAAGTGGTCAGCCAGATTACGGGAATCCCACTCGAAGAAGTCACCGGCCGCGAGCGGCTCCACCTGACCGATCTCGAGCGCCGGATTCGCAAACGGCTCATTGGCCAGGAGGAAGCCGTCGAGCGGGCGGTGGCCAATGTGAAGAAATCGCGGGCCGGACTGGCCGATCCGAACCGGCCCGACGCCGTCATGCTCTTTCTCGGCCCCAGCGGTGTGGGGAAGACGCACCTTGCGAAACTGCTGGCCGAGGAATTGTTTGGCGCGGCCAGCCACCTGGCCATCTTTGACATGTCCGAGTATGTGGAAGAGCACTCCGTGTCGCGGTTGCTCGGCGCGCCGCCCGGCTATTCGGGTCATGAAGAGGAAGGCCGGCTTTCGGCGGCCGTGCGCACCAACCCCTTCAGTATTCTGGTCTTTGACGAGATCGAGAAGGCCCATCCGCGCATCTTCGACATATTCCTCCCCATTTTCGAGGAAGGGCGGCTGAAGGACAACCGGGGCCGCGAAATCAGTTTCCGCAACACCATCATCATTCTGACGTCCAATGTGGGCGCTGAGTTGTTGTCCCGCGGCGAGATGGACGGCAAACGTCGTTTGCTGCTGGAGGAACTCCGCCGTCATTTCCGGCCCGAATTCATCAACCGGATCGACGACCTGGTGCCATTCTATCCCTTGCTGGCGGAAGACCTTCGCAGCATCCTCTGGCTCGAAATGAAACAAATCAAGGGACGGATGGAGGAGAAGCGCATCGGGCTTCGGGTCTATCAGCAGGCCTATGAGCACTTGGCG
>JACPGD010000101.1 GCA_016182645.1 Candidatus Hydrogenedentota bacterium
CGAAGGCAAAGGATTCTCGGACACAAAAGTGCCCGCGAGGTTCGCATTAAGCAGTTCTACGGCGCGGGCGGCCACGTCGCCAGTCAAGCGAGCGCAGCGTTCAGACCGCTGTATGTCGCTTTCTTTGAATCCGGAAGTCAGGCACCAGTTTGTGACCGAGAGGTGGCAAAGTTCGCCGCCCGCCACGCTCGATTCGAGCCACTCATCCGTCTTGAGCGTCTCGACCAGATAAGCGTGGTCGCGTGCATACTCATTGGCGATGTCCGTTGGTAAGGGCGTGGCCGCATACCAGCTCAGCAATTCCGCCACGAGCTTGTTTTGGGTGTCTTTGTCGGACACCAGACCGATCGCCGCGGCCGAGCCGTTCAGCGCGCCACATAACGATCCAAAACCCGCGGCACCGCCTGCTCCATAGCGCATCATGCCGGTGACTACTTTGTCGAAGGGATCGCCCACTGCTTCCACCAAGGCACGGACAATACCGTCGAACGCGCCAAAGCAGCATCCCCCCGCATAGAAGCTTTGGTGCCCCAGTTTTCGCACGCGTTCCACATCCAGCGCGGAATACGCCCATGGCCAGGCTGGAATGATGTACGGGTTTTCGGTGGGCGGGCAGCCGCTCAGTCCGGCCGCTGTTGTTCCCAGGAAGCCCGCAATGCCCGCGACTTCCCCCGTCCGTCTCAAGAATGCTCTTCTGTCCGATTGAATCATGACGACTTCTCCCCTTTGTATGGTTCCCACTTGTCCTGACATGGGTGGACAAGTGCGGTTGGCCTGGTTCCCAGAGACTTAGCCGGTCTGCAACAGCGCACCAGTATGCCGTTCCGCTGGATTTCCCCCTCGCAACGCCGTTAGCGCGCGGCGGCGGCCTGCGCTTTCGCGTCGGCCTTCAACACCCCTTCAACACACGTGAATAGATTCAATATGCATGGCACGCGAAGCCGGTAGAAGACCTGAAGCCCCCGCTTCTCATCCTCGACAATCCCCGCTTCGCGCAGTATGGCCAGGTGCTTCGACACGGTGGACATGTCCGCGCCCACGAGTTGTGTGAGTTCGCACACACATTTCTCTTCATGGGCGATTTGATCCACCAGGAAGAGGCGCGTGGGATGTCCCAATGCCTTGATGACCTTGGCGCGCGCCCGGTAGCGCTGATGCTCTTTTTCAGTCATGAAGTGATTTCCTATTTGCCATTTTAGGAAAATAATTTGTGATTGTCAACTGTATGCGGATTTGCGCGCAACTTCAAGACACCGTGAGCGGCACAGCGGCGGTTTCGCGGAGTTTCCGGTACAATGCGGCCGCCAGCAACTCGGGGAGAATGCAAAAGGGAATGCTTCAGGAAGCGAATGTTGCTTGTTGCCCCATTTGTGCTTCTGCTCATTGCCGCCGCTGCGGCGGGGTGGGGGCATGGTGGTATTTTCCTGCTTACGCTATACTTTTCCTCCCTTTCCGTTCGTCTCACCGTTTGCGTATCATGTTGACTGAGTTGCGAACCATTGCGGCTCACGCGCCCTTCTGGGGCCGAGGGGCCTGATTGACATTAGGTTGTGGGCGCAGCTTACGTTGGGATCTTTCGAGGTACTGAGGGAGGCGCCGGTCCACAGTGAGCGCGCGGAGAGCCATCGCGACGTTGCTTGGGGCGGTCTGCGGTGTTCTCGTGGTGTTGCTCGCACTGCCCGATCCCGCGCCGTCTCCCCTGCCGCAAACGGCCCCGCTTAAGTCTCCCGCTGAAGCGGCGGCAGTCAAAGAGCACGCAGCCCCGCCGCTCGCGCGCGAAAAATCTCCGGTCCCTCCCGCTTCCCCCGCCGGACAACCCGCGGCGTTGCAGGGCTGGGTGCTCGGGCCTGATGAGGCGCCCGTGCCGGGGGCCGTCGTCGCGGCTTACGAGCCGGACCGCGGCGCTGTGCGCGTCACAACCGGTGGGGCGGGGGAATTCCGTTTCGAGTCGCTGCCGGACGGCGCGTACCGGGTGAGCGCGGGCAAAGCGGGCTACAATGAGACGGTGTTGGAGAACGTGCGCACAGGCACGATCGACCTGCGTCTTGTACTCACGCTCACGAGCGCCGTGCGGGGCCGTGTCGTCGAACAACAGTCGGGTGCGCCGCTAGCGTCCTTCGCGGTGGTCTACCTCGAGGTCCCCCCCGCTGACGCCGCGCATTGGCAGGTGCTCGCCCGCGCGACAACGACGCGCTGGGAACAGGTCAACGATGCGCAGGGCGCCTTTCTTATCACCGATGTGGCGAGTGGCAGGCACATTGCCGTGGGCGCCCGCGCGCCGGGCTTTCAGCCGAACTACACGTCTGTCATACCCTTGGCGCCAGGCCAGACTTCGCCGCCCATTACGTTGGCACTCCTCCCGGCCGCCGCCATCACGGGCCGCGTCGTGGATGCGGCGCGCGCGCCCATCGAAGGTGTGGCCATTCACTTGGGCGATGACACACGGAAACCCATCGAAACGTTCAGCGATGCGCGGGGGCAATTTCAGATCTCGGAACTGACCGTGTCCCCGGTGGAACTCACGGCGGCACAACCCGGTTATGTGCCACGGACGGTGACCGTCACGCCTTCCGTTGTCCCGGCCGCCTTTGTTGAAATTGTCTTGGGTAAGGGCGGCGTCATTACGGGCCGCGTCACGCGCGAAGGACAGTCTCTGCCCGGCCAACTGGTGGTGGTGTCAACGCTGGGACCGGAGGCCTTTCGCGAAGAAGTTAAAACACAGGCCGCAGGCGAATACACGTTTTCGGGGGTGCCGCCGGGAGAGGTGGAGGTCTTCGCCGAACTGGCCCCGTTCGGCGCGGATCCATTGCAACGGCTCCAACGGCGTGTCGCCGTGGCAGATGACGCAACGACTGAAGCCGACTTTGACTTTCGTGCGGCCCAAGCTTCACTGGAAGGCTTCATCACCGCCGATGGCGCGCCTCCGGCCGAGGCGGAGGTGCGCGGCATGATTTCGAGCGAGGACGGCGACAGCTTCTTCTCGGTCGAGGCCGCCGCCGATGGCTCGTACCGCGCGGAGCGCCTCACCCCTGGCCGCGCGTGGATAAACGTGCATGCCGTGCTGGCTGATGGACGTGAGCGGAGCAAACAATTCGAACTGTCCCTTCCCGTCGGTCAAGCGCTGCGCCGAGATGTTACCCTTGATGCGGCGGGCGGCGTGACGGGGACGGTGTCTGGAATGCGCGCCGGTGAACATGGTGAAGTGATGGCCGTAGCTGGCCAGGTGCAGGTGGATCTCAGCGATACCGAGGGACTGTTGGCGTTGCAGCAAGGCCAGGCCGCGCGGGCAGACTTGGATGCCTCAGGGGGCTTCTCCCTCGAAGGGCTGGACGCGGGCGAATACACGGTGATCGCGTTTGGTTTCGACCCGGAAGCGGAGGATGCGCTCGCCAGCCTCCGCGCAACGAGCGCCAACATTTCACTGCAACAGGACGAACTCCTTCACGTCTCGCTGTCCCTGGGCCGCTGAGTTTTGCGTGCAATCCGTCCGCTTCTCCATGATAGACGGCGTTCGTCTCGCCGTTTCGAGTGTCTACTCTTGAAAAAGGAGAGCAAATGAAATCACACGCGGGAGTTGTCCTTGCCCTAGTGCTCTGGTCAACGATGGTCTCCGCTGCCCCAAAGATTTTCGTCGATCCCTCGGAACTTGACATGGGCCGCGTTCGCCAGGGCGAGAGCGTTGAGAAGGATCTCGAGGTGCGCAACGTGGGCGATCAGCCGCTCGTGATTGATCACCTGACCAGTTCCTGTCCTTGCGCCACGTTTAAGGCGCTCCCTCCCGAGGCCTCCACGATTGAGCCGGGCGGCATGCGCGCCATCACCATCAAGTACACGCCCGACGCGCGCGAGGGCGACAGCGGCGCCGCGATGGTGGTTTACAGCAACGATCCCGAAACGCCCGCCCTGGTCGTGGACTTGAAGGTCTTCATTGAAGTGCTCGTGTCCGTGCGGCCACCGGGCGGCGTGCATTGGGGGCTGGCCCCGCGCGGCTTCCCCCTCAAGAAAGATTTGATCATTACACCGGGCGACCCCGCCAGCGACATCACGCTGCTGGACATTCAGTGCGAGCAGGCCGGCGTCATAATTCATTCGGAAAAGCTGGCGCGGCCCGAGGCGCGGGTGCTGAAGATAACGTTTGACTTGGCCCCCGAGACGCCCCTCGGCCCACTCGCCACCACCGTGAAGGCGCGCGTGCGCGTGGGAGAAGAGGAAGCGGACTTGCTTGTCCCGTTCAAAGGCGAGGTGCTCGGCGACATGTTCCTGTCGCCGCCGGCCATTATCAGCCCCAAGACCGCCTATGCGCAGGGCCAGAAGATCTCACAAATAACGATCCAATCCAGTACCGGCGGCGCACCACCTGATGTCTTGGGGGCGATGGCCGTGGGGCCCATCAGCGCCGTAATCAGCAAGAATGTGGACGCCACCCAGCACACCGTGGCGATCCATGCGGCCGAGAATGCGCCGCCAGGGCCCCAGAGCGGCACCGTCTACGTGATGACCACCAGTGCCGACCAGCCCATCGTGGCAGTACCTATCTACTTTCGGATGGGTTCTCCCGTAGTGTTCGAGCCGGACCAGGTCGTGCTGCACCCCGGAGATCATACGCCCGTCCAACTCAAGGTGAGCGATGCCGTCCGCGGCGCGCTGACCATCATGAACACGCGCTTCGAGCCGGACTGCATCGGGGTTCGGCTGGTCCGGCCCCAGCAAACCGGCCCGGAAGAGCCGGCGATCCTGGCGGTTCAACCCGCCGCCACGCCCGACCCGGCCAAATTGACCACGATCCTGGTGGTAGAAACCGATGCGCCGGGCGCACAAGCCCTGAATGTACCCATACTTATCCTGCCGGATGGTCCGTAAATTCCGCAAATTGTCAAGAATTTAGCACCTCTTGACAAATTTCGCTTGTTGGCCTAAACTGCAACAGTCTTCTACGCTGGCCAGCAGTCTTTGGGCGATTTGCGGGCCGGCAAAAATGGGCGTGAATTCCTTTCCGTGGGCAGTGGCACTTCGTTAGCTCTCTTTTTCTCGGGCTGCGGCGTGTCCTCATCTGCCTTCAGGCGCGGGAGAGAAAGGAGGGCCATCAAGTACCATTCCGCAGATGGGTTGGGCAGTACCGAACATGAATTGCAATCCCAACTTTAACTGGTTAAGGGAGAATTTAACCATGACGCGAAAGACAATTGCTCTCCTCACGGGTGTGCTCGCCATCGTGGCGATCGCCGGCAGCGCCACGGCCCAATTGCCGAATTCCATCGCCGGTCTGGGCGACAGCATCACGCGCGCGGCCCTGGCGGACAACAGCATCGGCGGCCTCAGCTACGGGCAGCCGGAACATAGCTGGTCCGTCGGGTACGAAGCGGGTGACGGCGTGGACAGCCATTACGAACGCGTGAAGGCAGCCAATCCAGGGATCAACGGCAATTACTGGAACCTGGCGGAATCAGGCGCGCAGGCTGATGACCTTCCCGGCCAGGCCAACGCGGCCGTGGCGACGGGCGCGGACTACGTGGTCATTCAGATGGGCGGCAACGACGTCTGCGCGGACAGTACGTCGGACATGACGCCGACGGCGACTTACCAGAGCCATTTCACGACCGCTCTCGACACGTTGCAGGCCGGTTTGCCCGATGCGACCATCCTGGTGACGGAAGTGGTGCGCGTGAAGCGCGTTTATGATGTCGGCAAGTACAACCTGGGCTGCCAACTGGCCTGGGCGACGTTCCAGTGGTGCAATAATGTGTTGCGTAATGGGTCGACACAACGCAACGCCGCCGACGCGCGGAACATCGAGTACAACAACGCGCTGCGCAGCCTCTGCGCGGCCCGCGGCCTGCCGTTTGATGACGACGTGTTCGAGTGGCAGTTCTCCCGCGGCAACCTGAGCGACGTGGACTGTTTCCACCCCGATAAGAGCGGGCAGAACCTGCTCGCGGGCATCACCTACGACGCTTCGCGCTTCTGAGCGTATAATTCGCGCCAATCGGAGAATCTCGAGAGGGGGAGCGTGCCGCGGGCACGCTCCCCCTCCCATGCTTGGGGCTTCGGGTGGATGTGATCAGCAAGGTGTACATTATTCTATTGACGCTGCCCGTGGCGGCCGGCGCGGCTCGCGCGCAGTTACCCCATTCCATTGCGGCCCTGGGAGACAGTATTACGCGCGCGGCGCTGGCGGACAACACCATCGCGGGTTTGGCGTTTGGCCAGCCCGAGCATAGCTGGATTACCGGTAACGATGCGGAGGATGGCGTCCAGAGTCATTACGAGCGAATTGAGGCGGCGGCGGACGGGACCAACCTGCGAGCCTGGAATTTTGCGGTGTCCGGCGCCAAAGCGGATGACCTGCCCGGTCAGGCCGTGGCCGCCGTGATGTGGGGCGCCGAGTATGTGGTCCTGCAAATCGGTGGCAACGATGTGTGCGCGGACCACCTCGGCGAGATGACCCCCACGGCGGCTTTCGAACGGGACCTGGACACCACACTGGAGACGCTGCAAACCGGCCTGCCCGATGCGGTCATCCTGGTGACTGAAGTGGTGCGCGTCCGGCGCGTGTTTGACGCTGGGAAGCTGCGCCTGGGGTGCTGGCTGCGATGGGTTGTGTTTGGCTGGTGCGACAACGTCTTGCGCAACGGCAGCCAGCAACGGGCGGCAGCCGATGCGCGCAACATCGAATACAATGAAGTCCTGCGCAATCTTTGCGAACAGCGGGGCGTCCCCTTTGCGGACAATGTTTTTGAAATCCCGTTCGCGCGGCAAGACCTGAGCAATGTGGATTGTTTTCACATGAGCGAAAGCGGCCAGAACCGCCTGGCGGAAACCACCTACGATCCATCACGTTTCTGAGTGGATGGACGCGCGCTCCGCTGGCTCGCGGCCGATCCGTAGCGTCCGGCCTCAGTGCCGGACGCGACTACGCAGCGGGCGCACAAACCTACCGCAAACCTCGGTGCTGCGCTCTTCCGGGCCGTTGTTGCATGGTAGCGTCCGGCACTGAGGCCGGACGCTACTCAACCGGCGTGGCGTCGGCGAATGCGCGACGCGACGTCACCACGGCCGGTCTCGCCAACTCCATCAGTTTGGCCCGGTGCAGCACGCAGCGCAGCACGGTGCCTTCAGGCAGTGGCTTTCCCCATGCCAGGTTTCCCTCGACCATGTCATTGTGCTTTGCAGTGACATGTGTGAACCCAGCTCCTCTTTCCAGGCGTTGCGCCGGGAACCCTTCGAGTGGCTGGCCGTCTTTCATGGGCGTGATCTCAATCCAGCCTTCGTGCGTATCGCAAAGGATGCGCAACTGCTTGATTGGGACCGGCCCATTGGGGAGGGGCGGCGTGGTGAAACTGCCTTCTTCATCCGCCACGAGTGCAAGCATGGCGCCGTTCACGTAGCTCATCGTAACCATGGCATTGTCCTTCCAGGTCACAAATTTGAGTTTGCCGTTTTGCCAGAAGGGGTCGGGGTAACCCCAGAAACCGATGTCGGTGTCGCGCCAGGGGCGCTCCCAGGTGCGGGCGTCTTTGCTCATCATCAACTCGTTGACAATGATGCCGCTGTGTTCGTTCGGTTTCGCCGGGTCGCTGAAGTATTTCATCAACAGCCCGAGGTACACGCCCTGATACGGAAAGACCTTCATCAAGTAGAACTCGGTGGTGGGCGCATCTTTTTCGTCCGGGCGCAGCAGCGGCGTCTGCGGCGACCAATGTACGAGATCTTCCGACGCGCGGATGCACTGGACGCGCTTCCAGAGGCCGAGGTTGTCTTTGTAGGGCTTGTCCGGCCAGTCCTCGAGCATCGTCTGGTAGAGAATCCACTGGTTGTCTTTCTTCAGCAGGGTGTAGGCGTCGTTGTGCTCGGTGAAGACGGCGCCCGGCAGCTTCTCCCACGCTCTCCCGTCCGTCGATTTCGCCAGCATGGCGCCTGCCTCGCCTTCGGCCGCGGGCTGGTCCCAATAGAACATCCAGAGGGCGTCGTCCTTTTCCGTCATTTGGAAGACATTGAAGCCGCCCCAGGTCGGCTTGTGCGGCGAGCGCCGCATCACCACGTTGTTCGGCCCGCCCCAGGCCGGCGGCTCCGGCTGCAGCGCGGGCAACTCGAACGTGCCATCCTGCTTCAAGATGCCCAGGCAGAGCACGCGCTGATCCAGGTACTCCGGCTGGGCCTTGTCCACGCGCTGGTACCAAATCTCCACGCCTTCCGGCGTGTGCCGCACGGCCCCCGGCGCATACCAGAGCTTGTCGTTGTCCTTCGAGCGCTCGATCAGGATCTTGGTTTCATCCGGCAATCGCGGCTCGAGGCGAATCCCCTGCGCATCGCGCAACGTATCCGGATTCGCCAGGGGAAGCGGCGCATCGAGATCGCCAATTGCATGGAGTTCCGCAATTGAAACGGTGACAACCACCGCCAAAACACTCAACATGGTTTGGTCACTCCTTCAGGGGACAGGAAAGGCTTCTCGCCGTCCACTCCGTCCATTTTGTCCATCAAGACCATTGTGTCCATTTCCCCCACAGACTCACTTCGCCAGGTGCGCACTCAAAAACGCCAGCATTGGTTCCAGTGCAATCTCGTGGGCGCCCTCGTGCACCAGAAGCTGCACGTTGTCCTGCTTCTCAAATGCGTCGTAGGTAGGGATGATCTCGTCGAGCGCGGCGCGCGCCAACACAGGCGTGAACTGCGTTTCCGGCTCACGCAGGCCATTCTGGCATTGGAGCGCGCGCGGCGCGGTCAGCGCGTAGATGTCCGCATAGTCCACCAACTCGCGCAGGCCGGGAAACTTCCAGCACATGCAGTGGTTCTGCTCCATCTGGTCCATGCGCGTGAGGAAGCCACAGGAGCTTTCCGCCGCGATGCGCGTGTCCATCGCGCCGAGCCACATGGCCATTTCGCCGCCGAGCGACAAGCCCGCGCAGCCGACGCGCGCGTCATCCACGCAGTCGAGACTTTGCAGGTAGTCCACGCAGCGCATGAGGTCCCAGAGACGTTCGCCCATCAGGATCCGTCCCTCTTCATAGACCTCATGCTGCCCCACGTCGGTCGAAATGACGATGAATCCCTTCTTGGCAAGCTCTGTCCCAAAGTTCTTGTAGATTTCCTCTTCGGAATTGAAGGGTGTCCGGCGATTGCCGCCGTGGCCGTGAATGGCCACGACCCCCGGCGCGGGGCACGCCACATTTTCCTGCCGCGCCACAATGACCTTGAACAGGCGTCCAGGTGTCGAGCGCAGTTCCAGTTCTTCGATCAGGACCCCGTCCGTCGTTGCCGAAGAAATGGATTTTGCATCGAGTGGAATGGCGGCTCGCTGATCCATCAGATCTTGAATGGACAACAACGTTGCAAGTTTCGCGCGCAGGTCCTGTTGCCACGCCTGGGTTTCCTCCGCGCTGCGCGCCGTGTATTGCAGTGTCCGCATCGGTTCCGCCGCGCCGAGGGCGCAGGCCGTGGCCAGAAAAACACTAAACGCTCGCATCGTCTAACTCCCATGTAGTGCTAGTTGCGGAAAGGCGATTTCGGGAGGGCGAGCGTACCCGCGAGCCGGTTCCGAGGCCGTGAATGCGCGATTTCTTGCGGACTTCAACCGGCGAGTCCGCCGCGGCGGACTCGCCCTCCCGATGATGTTCTTTCGCCTATGTACAAATAATTGCAGTCGATGTGGCAAGAGATCCTTCGCATCGCTCAGGATGACCGATGGTTTGTGTTTGTGCACGTTTGAGGTGTCATGAGTCGATCTGGAAAGCATACAGCGATGCATCACGGATTATAAACCGCAGTGCCACGATGTTTGTGCCAGCCGCGTCAGGCAATGATCGTACATGTCCACCCTCCTGCCACGTCACGCGGTGCCGGAGGTTGTCGTGCGGCGTCAGGATGCAGTGCGTCTGGG
Organism: Candidatus Hydrogenedentota bacterium; assembly: GCA_016182645.1. GTDB lineage: Bacteria > Hydrogenedentota > Hydrogenedentia > Hydrogenedentales > JACPGD01 > JACPGD01. The sequence continues at coordinate 9,878 of JACPGD010000101.1, forward strand.
CGAAACCGGGCAGGGGCGCGCCGTCCGCGCCGAGCACTTCCACCAGCACGCCGCGCTCCTTCGTTTCCGCGTTGAGGAGCAGCGTGTTGCCGGAGAACGTGATCGGGCGCGTCTCGATCACCGCCGGCTGCGCGGGATCCGCCGCGGTCACGGCGACGAAGCGATCTTCCGGCAGGGTGGCCAGGCCGATGCCCATGCTGCCCCAGCCCTCGCCGTGGCGCGTGCTGACGCCGGTGTAGTAGATGCGCACCGCGCCGTCCTTCACGATCATCGTCGTGCCGGGAAAGACGCGACCGGTGTCCCACGTGTTGGGCGTGGGGCGCAGGAACGGTGCGCGGTCCGCAACGCGCTGCCACGCGCGGCCATCGCGGCTGACGACGAGTTGGGTGTCCATATCGCCGAGGCTGTTGTTGCCGGGGGTCTGATCGAGGTGCAGCAGCCAGAGGATGCCGATGAGGACGTCGCCATACGGCGTGACCGAAATGCCGTAGGGCTGCACCCAGGGGTAGCCGTCCTGCGCGTCCGTCGTCAATACGGTCTCTTTCGGCGTCCAATGCTCGAAGTCTTTGGACGTGCTCAAGCCGACACCGCGCATCACGGCCGGCCAGGCGGGGTCGCTCACCTGCGCCCGCACAAACGCGAGATACTCGCCGCGCCAGCGCACGACGCAGGTGCTCGTGTCGTTCTTGCCCACGGTCTCGCGCCAGTTCCGCGTGTCCCAAGTGAGGCCATCGGGCGAAAAGCCATACGTGGCGCCGCCCGCGCCCTTGTAACGCCGCCGCGGATCGGGATCGTCTGGTGTGGGCAACACGCAGAACCCGTGCGTATTTTCAATGACAACATTGTGCTGGGCGTGCGTTCCGAACGGCGCTTTTCCCACCATGGGCTTGGTCCAGCTTATGCCGTCCGCCGATTCCGCATAGCAGGTGTAGTATTCCGCCGTCCGCGGATCTTGCGGATTGTTCGGGATGCCGTCCTTGAACTCATTGGCCAGGTACCAGCAGCGGTATTTCTCCAGCGCGCCGTCGTAGAGGACCGTGCCATAGATTTCGAGGACGCGTTTCTCCCACGGATGCTCGGGCACGACCACGGGATTACGCGCGTGCTTCACCGGCTCCTGCACCACGCGCTTCACATTTTCCATCCGCTGCAACAGGAAATCATCCAGAAAGAGCTGCGGGCCCTCCGAGATGTCCAGGGATTCTGCGGCGATTGCCGCAGCAGGCAGTAGCAAGAGAACGGCAACCACCATGTACACCCCCGCGGTGAATGCTCGTAGTCTCCGTTGTATCATTGCGGAACTCCCTTGCCCTTAATGGAGAAGCAATCGGGCCATGATATAATGTTTCTCAGGAGGAGCTACAAATGGCGGTACACATTACGCTGGACTTCCCTTTGGATCTCGAGGAGAGATTGCATCAGGAGATGCCCGATGTCAACGCCGATGCGCGTGAAGTATATGTGCTTGAGCTTTTCCGTCGTGGCACGCTGACGCATTATGAGCTGTCCCAGCTTCTTGGACTTGACCGTTTCGAGACAGACGCTCTGCTGAAGAGACGTGGCATCTTCGAAGGATCACCCTCTTGGGAGGATGTGGAAGCCGATAGGGTTACGCTTGACCATCTGTTTGGCAAGACCACCTGAATGATAGTCGTCTCTGACGCGTCGCCCTTCATCGCTTTGATTGGTATCGGGCAAATTGATCTTCTCCCCCAACTATTTCATACTGTTTTTGTCCCACCGGCCATTATCGTTGAGCTCACCCGGCCTGATCGCTCTCCAGCGGTTTCGGCGTTTATTGAAGAGCGCCCCGGGTGGTTAATCGAACAAGTTCCGGCTAGAATCGAAGCAATTCCGAAACTGCATTCAGGCGAGACGGAAGCAATATCACTTGCGCGGGAAATGAACGCCGATCTTCTCCTGATTGATGAGTCCCTGGGCCGGCGATCAGCAATACAGCGAAAGCTCAACATTGCTGGGACCATAGGGGTTCTGGAAATGGCCGCCAAGCGCAACCTCGTCGGTCTCGATGTAGCATTTGCGAAACTTCGAGAAACCAGTTTTTGGGTATCGGCGGAATTCCTCGAACGCAGGCTAAAAGAATTTGCTTCCGCCGCTGAAGGTGAAAAAGGAAGGTAAGAATGGGAAGATTGCAGTTGGTGCTTGCATACGCTTGTATCCTTACACCTCCTGCCTTAGTGGCTCAAGAGTGTTCCTTCCATCTCACCGCCGAGATCCCGCTGGCGCCGTTTGGGGGCATCCCGTTCATCGTGGACCTGAACCGCGACGGGCAGGCCGAAGTGTTGTGGCTGCAATCGCCGGGGTTGTTTCATTCGAAGGTGTTCGATGTCGCGCCGTGGTTGGGCAAGTTCACGCCGGAGGAGCGCGCGCATTTTTGTTTGACGGCCACGGACGCCGCGGGCAAGGTGCTGTGGCAGGTGGGCGCGCCGTGGGCGGGCGAGCGGCCCTTTGTGACGCATTGCGCGGAGCGCGCGTTGGATTGCGCGGACCTCGACGGCGATGGCACGGTCGAGGTGGTGTGTGTCCGCCGTGATGAATTACTGGTGCTGAATGGAGAGACGGGGGAAATCGAGCGGTCCGCCACGCTGCCCGCGGACAACGGCCAAATCGTGCGGTTGGCGCACACGGGGCCGGGCGCGGCGGACTGGACGATCCTCGTGAAGAATTCCGAGTCCGCCTATCCGCCGCATGAATACGCCAACCCCGCCTGGTTTTATGATACGCAACTCAACCTGCTGCGAACGGCAGACTTCCTCGGCGCGGGCCACGCGCCACGCGCCTGTGATGTCGATGGCGACGGACTGGATGAGTTCTTGATTGGCTACAACCTCGTGGATAACACGCTCGAAACGGTTTGGTCTTTCAAGCCCGTGGAAGATGCAGCGTGGGACGCCGCGGAGATGCACGTAGACTTCATCGACGTGGGCGAAGTGGACAGACGCCTCTGCGCGGCCATGGCCGCGAGCGACACGACCTATCTTTTTGATCTAAGGAGCGGCGAATTGCTGTGGAAGCACGGCGGTGTGCATCCGCAGTCCTGCAAAATTGGCCGCGTTGATCCAAGCACGCCCGGCAATCAAGTCGTCGTATTCAACAAGCGCGCCGACATCCAGCTTTTCGATGAAACGGGAACGGAACTCTGGCGGATCATGCCTCCGCGCAACTTCCCTCTGGGCGAGGCCGCGCCCTGCCAGCGCCAGGCCTTTCACACGTTCGATCCGCTGACGCTCCTGCCGGGCGTGGGCGCGGGCGGCGCGGACCTGCTGATTTTTTCCGATGCGGGCTGGCCCTATGTGATCGGTCCGGACGGCCAGCGCTGTCTCGAGTTCCCCTACACGCCCAACGCGGCGCAGGATTGGGGCGAGGTGCCCGGCCGGCCGGACGATTACGGCTACGGGTTCTATGTCCGCGCGGCGAATTTCGACGGGGACCCGGAACTCGAGATTCTGATCAATGATCGCCGCTTCGCCTGGGTCTATGAAGCGGAGCATGCGCCGCAAGAGACGCCCGCGCCGCGCTCGGACGGGAGCGTGCTCAACGCCGATCTCGAGAACTACACCGACGGCGTCGTCCAGGCGCTCAACGCCGGCGTGCGCTGGCTCGGCGATCCCTTCAGCAACCTCGATGAGGGGCAGGTGGAAATCACGCGCGGCTTCGCTTTCGAGGGCGGCCGTTGCGCCGCCGCCGCGACGGAGCGCGAAGAGCAGATTGGCCGCATTCGATTTCAACCGCGCTTCGATGCGCCCGGGCTCGACGGCCACGCCGTGGCCGAGTCTTGCTTTCTCGTAGCGCAGCGTTCGGCGAGCGCGCGACTACTGCCAGCGGACTTGAAAGATTTCGTTGTCTGGTCGGCGGAGGACAGGGCCGGTCAACCTTTCGGAATCACGATCCTGGCCAATGGCAGCGCGGAAACCGGCCTGTACCAACTCGATGTCGTCCATGGTTGTAGACGCGACGTCCCCGTTGCGTCTACGGCCCGCACCGATCGTGTGCGCTTTGATCTCAAGCAGACAGAATGGCTGCGGATTATTCTCCAACACGAGGCCGCCACTGGCCCCGTACACCTCTGGACAGGCCCACCGGACCATGAAACCTACGCGGGCGCGTTTCCGGCAGTAGTCGCGCGCTCGCCGAGCGCGCGACTGACCCTGCGCACAATCGAAGTCGGTGACACCTCCACCAAGAATCGCCGCGGCGCCGGTTGTTGGGACAACCTGCGCGTGGGCTTCGCCCTGAAACCCGGCGCGGCCGGCGCGCCGCCCGAACCAAAGCTGCGCGATCTGCGTGAAGAAGCGCCCGCGCTCGAAGCCCCCATTCGCGTTGGGCGCGAGAAGCAGCTCTTCATCGATAACGCCTTCATCGAGTCCATGAGCGGTCTCACGCGCACCTTCCACGCCGCCGTGAGACATCCCGCCAATCCCCTGCTCGTGCCCGAGACGCCGTGGGAGGTTAACGGCACGTGGTTCGTGCCCTTCGATGTGCTGCGCGAATCCGCGGCATCGCCGCTGCGCCTCTGGTATGGCGCCTACCGCAAGTCCGAAAACAAACTCACCCACACGTGCCTCGCTGAATCGCAGGACGGCGTCGCCTGGACGCGCCCGAATCTGGGCCTCCTCGAGTTCGAAGGCTCGAAGGAAAACAACATCGTCTGGCAGGGCCGCGGTCTCAAGCCCAACTTCGACCCGCTCGACCCGGACCCCGCCCGGCGCTACAAGGGCATGATGCGCAGCGACGCCTTCACGCCGATGTACTCGCCCGACGGCATCCACTGGACCGAAGGGCCGCGCCCGGTCATCTCGCAGGCTTACGATGCGACCACGTTTCACTACGATCCCATCGGCAAAAAATGGATCGCCGCGGTGAAGATGTTCAAGGACGGCAAACGCGCGCGGGGTTACGCCGAAAGCAGCGATTACGAGCACTGGAGCGACACCTGCCTCATGCTCGTCGCGGACGAGCGCGACGCACCCCAGGACGAACTCTACGCCCTCCGCCTCTTCCGCTACGAAAGCGTTTACCTCGGCTTGCTCAAGGTCTACCACGTCGCCACCGACCGCTGCGACATTCAACTCGCGATCAGCCGCGACGCCAAACACTGGGAACGCCCCGACCGTGTCCCCTTCCTCGCCAATTCGCCCGAAGTGGGCGCGTATGATTACGGCAACCTCGACGCCGCCAGCGATCCGCTCCTCATCAACGGCCAACTCTGTTTCTTCTACGGCGGCCGCAGCGGCCTCCACAACGCCCCGCCCGAAATCACCAGCGGCAGCCTCTGCGCCGCCACCCTCCGCCCCGACGGCTTCGTCTCCCTCGACGCCGGCACCGAACCCGGCACGCTCACCACCAAGCCGCTGCTCCTCGAAGGCGGCACCCTCTACGTCAACGTCAACGCCGCCAACGGCACGCTCCGCGCCGAAGTCCTCGACCCCACCACCGGCGCCCCTCTGCCCGGCTATAGTCTCACCGACTTTGGGCCGATTACCGAGGATGAAACCCGCTTCCCCGTTCTTCGGAATTGCGTCTTTACTTCTCCGACGCCTCGATCTACGCTATCTGGACAGAGTAGGGTGGCAGTCTTGGAAGGAGCAAATGGAGATGGCGAACGAAGAAAGAAGCGTAGAGAGCCTCCTTTACCAGGTCTTCGATCGCGCAAAACGTGCTGATGAGTTTCAATTCGCCGTAGCGATAATTCCCGTTGTGCGTGGCCTTCCACCATATGGAATGGATGATCCTCTTCGGGAGACAGAAATCTTTGTCCACGATATGCTGGGACTTATGAATGCTCCACTCGAATACATGACACGATTGCGCCTTGGATTGATGGCTTATGTTCACATGATGGAGTGCAAACCAGCTTATGAAGAACTTTCCAACATACTCTGGATTATGGCAGGCGGAAATGCTGTCCCCGAACCATTTGGCCATCTCTATGAAAAGGGCAAGAATGGGCGCATCATTCCGCCGTCAGCCAGAAGAATTGTAAACTTTCTAATCTGCCAGGCGAAGGGAGTTGATGAACCAGTTCTTGCAGACGAGTTAGAGTCAATGTTTAATGATTCGATAAGGAATGCGGTTGTGCATTCAGACTACTTCTTCCATAAAGGACAGTTTCAAACAGATTGGAGGCGCCAAGGGAATCCAGTCAAACTGGTGAATGGAATCTCGTTGGAAGAATTGAGCAAGATTATTGTGCGCGGTGCACAGTTCTTTGAAGCGCTAAGAAGCGCCGCTCAGACCCATCGGCGTAGTTACAAGCATCCAAAGCTCGTTATCGCGAGGATTGATGGGCAGGTGAATCAAGTCGCGCTTCTTGCAAATGAGAGTTGGGGGTTGTATGGAGTAGACGGCAGACCAGACGCACAGCTAATAGCCGCTTGCACCTCGCAAAACTTCTAACAGTGCCCACATGCCCCTTTAGCAAGTACACAACAACTCTGCCAATGAGCAAGGCCTCTCGAGACGCCCGATCTCCATATGCACCCTAAAGTTCGATAGCGCTAAGTGGCATCACCTCAATCCGCTCATCCAGCGGATAGCGGTGCCTGCCCGGTGAGACAATGTAGAGATGATCGAGCCGGAGGTCCTGCATGGCCAGGCGCATGGCTTTGGTCACGCGCGGGGCGTCCTGGAATTTGAACTCGAAGCCAAGCCGTTTTCCCTGCCACATCAGGAGCAGATCCAATTCCGTCCCGCCATGCGTCTTGAAGAAGTAGGCGTCGCGCTCGGCGCGGAGGCGCAGGAGCACCTCTTCCAGCGCGAAACCTTCCCAGGAAAAACCCAGCCGCGGATGCGCCATAACCTGTTCCATATCGCGCAGTCCGAGCAGCGCATGGAGCAGGCCGGTATCACGAAAGTAAATCTTGGGCGCTTTTTGACGAGGCGCTTGCCGATGTTCTCAAACCAGGGGGGAAGCTGGCGAATCATGAATGTCCCGCAAAGAATGTCGAGGTAGCGGCGCGTGGCGGGTTGGTTGGTGTCCAGGGCGCGGGCCAACTCCGAGGCATTCCATGTTTGCCCGTGCCAATGGGCCAGCATGGTCCAGAAGCGCCGCAGTGTGACCGCCGGCAGCCGGATGCCTAACTGCGGAATGTCCCGCTCGAGGAAAGACTGGATGAAATTCTGGCGCCACTCATAGCTGTGAACGTCGTCGGGGGCCAGAAAGGAGTCCGGGAAGCGCCCGCGAATCCAGAGTTCTCACCAGCGCTGGGCACCCGCCTTCTCCAGGTTGAAGCCGCTCATGGGTACATACGCGACACGGCCCGCCAGCGATTCCGAGATTCCCCGCACTAAATCAAGAGAAGCGCTGCCCAAAACCAGGAAGCGAGCCGGAAGTGGCCGCCGATCCACCAATACCCGCAGGAGTTCAAATAGCTTGGGCATGCGCTGGAATTCGTCTATCACCACCAGTCCCTTCAAACCGCGCAACAGAAGCGATGCCGATTCAGGAACCAAGGGGCACAGTGGATCCTCCAAATCAAAATAATGAGTGTCCTCCGCTTGCGCAATCGACCGCGCCAGTGTTGTCTTTCCACACTGCCGCGGCCCCTGCAGTAACACGACGGGGAACTGCTTCAATCGTCGGGCTACGAAGGAACTAAGCTCGGAACGGAGAATCATGCCTGAAATTTAGCATGCAGGTATTATAAATTTCAAGAATAAATGCCATTTTCACGATTATAGCACCTCTGTCCCAGGTGATCGTGCCCCGAAGCAACGCCCGGATCGTCCATCGCCATCCAGTCCATCGTGTCCATCCAGTCCATCAGCTCTCTTCCCCATGCGGCTGCCAATGTGCCCACATCGCCCCGTGGCCGGGCGGAACTTGGGTGATGGGGCGGGTTGTGCCGTCACGCAGTGACATGACGTAGATCTGGCGGGTGCCGGTGCGGTTGGCGCCGAAGGCGAGGTGGTGGCCGTCGGGGGAGGGCTTGGGGTGGTAGTGGCGGGCGCCGGAAGGGGACTGGGTCAGTTGTTGGATGTGGCCGTCGAGCGTGACCTGCAGCAGTTCGATGGCCTGCAGGACTTTGGCGGTGTAGAAGACGCTCTGGCCGTCCGCCGCCCAGGCGGGCACGTCGCTGCTGCCGCCGTGGAAGTCGTAGACGTCGTAGACCGTGGTGACGCCTTCGAAACCGCCGCGATCGGCCAGCTTGCGCAACTCGCTGCCGTCGGGCCGGGCGAGATACGGGTGGCAGTTGTAGTGTTCACCCGAAACGAACATGAGCCAGGCGCCGTCCGGCGACCATTGTGGCACGAAGTTGAAGGGGTTGCCGGTCTCGATCTTCCGGGCGTTGCTGCCGTCGGCAGCAGCCACATAAATTTGGTAGTCCTTGTGGTAGGCGATGCGCGTGCCGTCGGGTGACGCGCTGAAGCCGTAGGCGAAGCCGTCCGGCCCGCTGCTGACGTCGCGCTTGTTCCGGCCGTCGGCGTCCATGAGGAAGGGGTGCGAAATGCCGCTGATCAGCGCCGTGAAGCCCAGCCGCCCACTGCCGTCGGGTAGGAAAATCAGGCCGGAATTGTAACTGCTGACACGCTCGACCGCGGTCAGGTTCGTCAGCTTTCCCGTGGCCAGGTCGAGCAGGTACAGGTCGAACAGCCAGCCCTCGGTCATGCGGAAGGTCTTGTGCTCCTCCTCCCACGCGGCGTTCTCCGGACTCTCCCAGCCGCGCCCGAGGACCGCCTGGCGTCCGTCCGGCGTCCAGCCCGCGAACTGCGTCCACGAATTCGGCTCCGTGCACAGTTCCTCCGCCAGGATCCTCCGCCCGCTCCCGTCCGCACCCACCACGCAGGCGCGCGAGGTCACCTGGTTCGCATGGCGCGTGGGCAGGTTGGTGCGGTACTCCGTGTAGCCCAGCAGCGGCCCTGGAGCGCGCCGCCGGACGGCCGTCCGGCCAGCGCCGCTGCTCACGCACCCCGACAATAGCGCACCGACTAAAAAGCCACGTCGACTCAGGCAGGAAGAATTCATGGCGTCCTCGACCGGGGAGTGTACCAGATGTTTCAACCCTTTTCGCAGTTTGGTTTGACAAACTCCTCAAGTCTGTCCTATAAGTAAAGACTGCCCTGGAGAAAGCTCGCCGAGCTTTGCGTGGAAGGACGATTGCCAAGCCGGCCTCGCCCGGCAACCGGGAGGGATAGTTTGATGAAGAAGACTCATTCTGGCGTGTTGGGCCTGTGCCTGGCGGGGTTAATGCTCGCTTGCATGTTGGTCCCAGACATGACGGCGGTTGCCGCGGAACAACCCAAGCAAAACGTGCTGCTGCAATTAGATCTTGTAGCACCCGTCAACATCACCCAAAATGTGCCGTCGGAGATCACGTGCGTCGGTGTCATTCCCACGGCCACGAGCATGACCACCGCCCAGGCGAATTCCATCTATCTCGTCTACATTGGGACGCCGCCCTTTACCCCAGAGGATATTGCCACCTTCCGGGATGGCCTGGATCTCAAAGGGGCCGACGTCGCCATTGCCCCCTGGGACGGCACCAATCCCAACACCTGGTTCTTGACGACACCCGCCATTCCAGAGCTGGGCCCGCCGGTGATTACCATCGTGGACAAGACGGACAACTCCGTCCAGGTGACCCGTGGGCCGGACGCCAATTTCTTCAATGTGATTGAGGCCGAAGGCGGCGACCTGCTGGACCTCGATAGCGTATTCCCGACGGAGGCCATCCAGAATATACCCACGGACCTCACTTGCATCGGCATCATCCCCACGGCCGTTAGCTTGACTACGGCCCAGGCGAATGCCATTTATCTCGTGTACATCGGTACGCCGCCCTTTGACGTGGACGACATCGCTACCTTCCGCGATGGGTTTGATCTCAAACAGGCCGACGTTGCGGTCAGCCAGTGGGACGGTGTCAATCCCAACACGTTCTTCCTGACGACACCGCATATTCCCGAACTGGGACCGGCGGTCATTACGATCATCGAGCGCTCCGATCCCGCGGTCCAGGTTTCCGGTGGGCCAGACATCACTTTCTTCAACGTCGTCCCGCCAGTCGTTATCTGCAACAATATTGCGCTGGATGCGACGCAAGAGGTGCAGGACCCGCCGGTGGATTCGGAGGCTGTCGGCAGCGCGGAATTCATCCAGCTTCCCAACGGTGGCGTCTTCTTGCGGGTCACGCATGATGTTGCCGATCCGACCGGAGCGCACATCCATTCCGGCGACGCCGGGACCAATGGCCCCATTGTTATTCCACTCGGGAACCCGGTAAGCCCAGTCGAGTTTGAACTGACGGCGGAAGAATACGACACGGTGACCGCCACACCGCATTACATCAACATCCACAGCGCCCTTTTCCCGGCGGGCGAGATCCGCGGCCAGATCAACGACGACAACCAGCGACAGCCCTAGCCGTTCGGGAGGTCCCGCAGGCGCGTACCCCGGGCTGGAGCGGCCGTCCCGTTGCCTCAGCCCTGGGCCGTGCCGGGGCCTCGATCCAGCG
>JACPGD010000055.1 GCA_016182645.1 Candidatus Hydrogenedentota bacterium
GGATTTGTCGGTTCGCCGCCGGCGACCCACTTCAAAAACTCCACGTGGCCGTCCATGTACAGCACATTCACGCCCCCCGGCACGTGGTTGTAGTGCGTAGCTTCCTCCGAGACGGCATCATGCATCACGGCAATTGTCGACTGGGCCTGACTGCTCGCCGCAGCGTTGTTGATGTCCGTGATGAAGAAGCGCTCGATGCCTTCGCGTAGCCGGGGGATCGACTCTTTGCCGTTCACCGGACCACCCGGGAGATCGAGGTCTGCCGCCACCACGGCCACGTTGCCGCCCAGGAGATCTGTCTCGAACTCATCAACTGCCGTCTGGAAGTTCACAAAGTCCTGTTGCGCCTGGAAAAGCGAGTCGGCAAAAGCCCATCCATAGTAGTAGTAGGGCTCGACGGTGATTTCGCAAGGCTCGACCTCCCCGTTGTTACTGAACCCCGCTACCTGCGACCAGAGCGGGTTGGGCGTGTTGCCTTCGTCGTAGGCTTCCACGGCATCGGCGCCGCCCGCAAAACTGGGGCAGATTAATACGTCCCAATCGTTTAGGTATTCCGGGTAGAGCGACTGCACATCCGGTGTGGCGTTCCACGCTTGGATTGCGCCAGCGCAGTTGAACACTTTCATCTGCGGGAACTTCTCCCCGCTTGATTCGTTCGCGTACATCTTGAACACCATGCCCAATTGCTTGAGGTTGTTCGTGCAACTCGCGCGCCGCGTGGCTTCGCGGGCGCGGGCGAGAGCGGGCAGCAAGATGGCCGCCAGGATGCCGATGATCGCGATCACCACCAGCAGTTCAATCAATGTAAAACCGTTGCGTTTCATTGCAGTTCTTCCTTGGTTCCGGGCGGTTTGCCCGTGGTTCTCCTCAAGTCAAACAGAAGTCGTCATTGATGGGGAGGATCAGGCCGGCGGACCACGGCGCGAGTGCACGCGCAAGAGCCAGAGGACACGCGAAAAGAGCTGCTTGGCCTGAGCGCCTGAGACTAGAGAAACAGAAGCAAAGCGAAGGATGACACTGGAGACGATCCAAAAGGCCACGCCGGCCGCACAGACAACGCAGTGCGGGACCTCACCGGTCGCGTGCGCCGCCGTATGTAGGGTAAGGAGGGCCACCAGCAGCAGGACTAGCGCGAGGGGCAACCACCAACGCAGGAATGCATGTTGGGTTTGAATGGAGAACACGTCCCGAATCCCTCAAGGGGGAAAATCGACCACAGGTAGCGTGGGCGATGAGGAGAGCACCAGACGTCAGCAGGATGAATAGAGAGTCTAGGCGAAGTGGGGCGGGCCGCGGAGGCGTTCGAGAGAGGTGCAGCAGATGGAATGCCACGGCGCCTGACCCGCAAAGGGCGTCTCTGCCGGCACTGCAGGGACAATCAGTGCGATGGCGACCGCGAGGGCAAACAAAGGGCCACAGGCACAGGCCCAGCAGTGACTTGGGCGCACCTGGCCATCGTGATGGTGCATTTCAATGAGCAATACTTCGCCCATCATGGCCGCACACAGGACGACCATGATAGCGAGAAACCAGGAATGCTCTTTCCAGCGCGAAGACAACATTGATTGCACCACAATCCTGTCTTGATCGTAGTGGATTCCATGGGCAGGATCAAGCGCCCATTCGCACCAAGCGCTTTTCGCGCGGTAGAATAGGGGCCTTGTCACTTCATCCCCAAGACCAGACCGGAGATGGAAAATGTTCTCATTGTCTGCTGTTGAACAGGAAATTCTGGATGCGATGCGCCGCCGGCGCCCGGACCTGGATGTGTGCGTGGCGCCGCTGCTGGCGCTGCATGATCGCCTCGTCCAGTGCTACGACAACGGCGGCACGCTGTTCACCTGTGGCAATGGTGGGTCGAACGCGGACGCGATGCACATTGTCGGCGAGTTGTGTAAGAGTTTCGAGCGCAAACGCCCCTTGAGCGACGCGATGAAGTCCGAACTGAAAGGACTCCCCTTTGGGGAAGAATTGTCCGAGCATCTCGAGGCGGGGCTGCCGGCGCACGCGCTGGGTTTCAACGGCGCGCTGAAATCCGCCGTGGAAAATGACTGCAAGCTGCGCGACATCGCGTTTGCGCAGGAACTCAACGCCTTGATGCGGCCGGGCGACGTGTTGCTGGCGCTCTCGACCAGCGGCAATGCCACGAACTGCCTGATGGCGATGTCGGTCGCGAAAGCCAAGGGCGGCACGGCGGTGTCCCTCACGGGTCCACGCGGCGGCAAGATGGCGGAATTCGCGGACATTGCGATCAAGGCGCCCGGGGACTCCACCAAAGTCATCCAGGAAGCTCACATTGTGCTCTGGCACACGATCTGCTGCTTGATAGAGGGGCACTATTTCCCGGAGATGCGGGTCTGAACCTGTGCCAAAGACTATTGATTTCGGACAAATCAGACGAGTCCGACGGGTCGGACAAGTCCGGCCAAATCGAACCGATCGGTCGGATCGGACTGATCGGACTGATAAGTGTTAGGGATGTGGCTTGGCGTTTCAGGTTTTGAGCCGCAATGGCAGCCGCCGCAGGTGCTGGCCTGTGGCGCGGAAGAGGGCGTTTGCAATGGCAGGCGCGACGGCAATGATGGGGGTCTCCCCCGCTCCCACGGACGGAAGTTCCGGCCTGTTCACAAGAACAATGTCCAACACAGGCACATCGCGCAGATGGGGCACGGTGTATGTCTTCAGGCTCGCGCTGGTGATAACGCCATTCTCGAAGGTCGCCTCCTCCATTAACGCACCGCCGAGACCCATGATGATGCAGCCTTCGACCTGGGCGCGGAGATTAAGCGGGTTCTGAACCGCGCCGCATTCGAACGCCTGGCAAATCTCCAAGACTTCAAATGTCCCCTTGGCCGCATCGGCGCGGACGGCCGCGCAGGCCGCCACGAACGAACCTTTTTCGGTGCCGCAAGCCAGGCCAATCCCCACTCCCGGCTCCTGTTTGGCGCGGCGCTCCGCCCAGCCAAACGCATTTGCGGCTTCCTCGAGCACGCGGCGCAGCCGTTCATTCTCGAGGTGCGCCAGACGGAATTGCAGCGGGTCCTGCCGTGCTGCCTCCGCGAGTTCGTCCATGAAGGACTCACGCGCAAAGTTGTTGGCGGTCGCGGCCAATGCGCGGTAGGAGCCCTGGCGCAGGGGCGAGTCACACGGAACGTGCTGAATGCGCCTGTTCGGGGCCGTGTAGGGGCAGCCGATCCCGGCGCCGCCGGCATTGTAGTTGGTGAACTGCCACGTGGTGAGCTTGCCCTGATCATCCAGGCCGGCGCGCGCATCCATGAGGCCCGCGGGCCGATAATATGCCCACATGAATTCTTCTTCGCGCGTCCATTGCAACAGCACCGGCCGTCCCGCCGCTTTGGCCAGGCGCGCCGCTTCCACGGCGGCTTCCCCAGAGTGCTTGCCGCCAAATCCTCCACCGGAATCCGGCACCACAACACGCACACTCTCCCGCGGCAAGGAAAACGCCTCCGCCACGTCACCCTGGACGCCGTCCGGCCGCTGCGTCGCGGTCCAGACCGTGACCGCACCGTTACCCCATGCCGCCAGCGCCGTGCGCGGCTCCATGGGCACATGCTGGATGTACGGCACTTCGTAAGTCGCTTCTAGCACCTTGGCCGCGGCCTTGAAGCCTTCGTCCACGGCGCCTTCTTCCTCGGGCCGGCCCCCCCGCCTTCCTTCGCCTCCGGATTGGGTGTGCGCGCGCAGGTACTGGAACAGTTCCGCGCTCGACGGGTGCGGCGGGATGTCCCATTGCGCCGTGGCGGCGAGAGCCCACACCGCACGCGATGCCTCGAACGTGCTGGGCGCGGCACAGCCGATGAAATCCCCATCACGCACGGTCACGAGGTTCTCGCCGCTTTCCGCGGCATTCATGTCGATACTCTTCAAGGTGGCATTCACCGCGGGAGGCCGGAGCACCTTGCCGTAGAGCATGTTCGGCAGGCGCATGTCCGAGGGATAGCGGTGCGTGCCGGTAACGATGTCCCGTGTGCCGAGCCGCACCGTGGGTTGGCCGAGCACCGTCCATTCTTCCGGCTTGCGCAACGTAATGTCGGTGGGCACACGCTGCCGGAGGACCTCCGCCAGCTTCACACTTTTTGCTAGATCGCCAAAACTCAGGCTCCGTCCACCGCTGGTTTCGACAATGACGCCTGCATCCACCTTGAGCACGTCGCGCGCCACGCCCCACTCCTTCGCGGCGGTTTCCAGCAGCAGTTCGCGGGCGGCGGCGGCAGCGGCGCGTACCTCAGGCACATTGGCGGGCGTCGTGCGGCTGCCATAGGTGCCGCCGTCGTCCGGAGTCATGGAGGTGTCCGCCATTTGCATCGCGATTTTGTCCAGCGACACCCGTAGTTCTTCCGCGGCCGCCATGGCCAACTGCGTGCGCGCGCCCTGGCCGACCTCGACTTTGCCCGTCAGGACGGTCACGACGCCGTCTTCACCGATGTGGAGGCGTGCCGCGATAGTACGTTGTCCACCGCGCGCCTGCTGTGCCCAGAGTTGTCCACCCTGGACGCAAATGAGCAAGCCGGCGCCGAGCGACTGGATGAAACCGCGCCGGGACACTTCAAACCGGTAGCGCGGGGACTCTCGCAATTCGTGGCGGTCAGGCTGCGATTCCTCGTGGCAGTTCATTGCGCCTCCTTCCCTGCCGCGACAGCGCGCTGCACCGCGCGGAGGATACCTGGATAGCCGCAGCAACGGCACAAGCTGGGATTGAGCCAATCGAAGATCTCTTCGTCTGAAGGCTTGGGATTGTGGCGCAGAAGCGATACGATCTGGAGCACAAAACCGGGCGTGCAGTAGCCGCATTGCAGGGCGCCTTCGGCCAGGAAGGCTTCCTGCACCGGGTGCAGCTTGTCCTCCTGGGCAAGGCCTTCAATGCTCGTAATGACCACGCCTTGGATCTTTTTGACGGGGGTCACACAGGAAAGAACAGGCTTGTCATCCACCAGCACCGTGCAGGCGCGGCAACGGCCCTCGCCACAGCCGTATTTCGCGCCGGTCAGCCCGAGATCCTCCCGAAGGACTTCGAGCACCGTGCGTTCGGGCTCGGTCCGGATTGTCTGGGCGCGGCCATTAATGGTAAAGGCGAAGTCCTCTGGCATACCGGCCTCCCCATCGTGCGCGGATGTCCACCCTCGCGCCGGAGGTTCGAGAGCGCCACCTGCTGCAAGTTCATCACCTGTCTATAGACCATAACGCTTCGATGAATGTTTCAGAGTTTGGAAACTCATCCTCGTAATGTTCGAGGTACTGGACATGCCCGTCAAGATAGAGGACGTTGTTTCCATCCGGGACGTGCACGCCCGTCCATTCCAGCACGAGCGGCAATTCCGCCGGGTCCATGTCCATCCCCTGCTCCGTCATGTTGGCCGCCGTGGTGTTGGTCAGACGGTGCAGGGTTTCCGGTGAATAGGCATCCGGGCCGCTCCCGGGCAAGTTGACCTGTAAATCTTCATCAAGTGCGTCCAGTGTTTTGGTCTTGTACGCCTCGACGAACGCCAGGCCGGAGTCTTCGTCGGGCAGCGCATGGCTGAAGTACACGTACGAATCGTCGTCTATCTGCTCGGCACCTTCTCCCTCTATGCCCGAACTGGGGCAAACGAAGATCCCCGGATCGGTCGCGAACTCCGGATAAACCTGCTGCGCCGACATCATCAATGTGCCGCGGTCTGGGGAAAGTGAGGGAAACTTGGAGTTCTCCTCCGCGTACATGCGAGCAATAAGGCCAATTTGCTTGAGGTTGTTTTGGCAGGAGGCCCGGCGAGCGGCTTCGCGCCCCCGGGCCAGCGCGGGCAGCAGCATGGCGGCCAGCAATCCGGTAATCATGACCAATCCCAGGGCAACAGCCCCCAGGATGAGGGCAATGACGCAGCCCTGCGAAAAGCCGGAAGAAGCGGGCGCGGCCGGGAACTTTCGCGGTCCGGACAGCACGCGCACCTGTTGTGGCGGCAGCGGCGGTGGTGCCGGCACGTCCCCAGCCGGCGGCGGGACAGGCGCCGCGACTTCCATTTCCACCAGCGCCTGCAGCAAGTGTTCGCGGCCGCGACTTCCATTTCCACCAGCGCCTGCAGCAAGTGTTCGCGCGTGATTCCTTCCGTGTGGACAGCGCTCTCGACGGATTGAACAATTCGTTGGCGCAGCGCTTCGCGCTCGGCTGAGGAGAACGGCCCTGCCTGGCGTTGTTCCAGACGGGACAGGTGCGACTCCAGATACTCCAATGCGCCGGTAGTCCAGATAGCCATGTGTAGATCCTCCCCCGCCTACTTTACGCTGCGCGCCAACGCGATGTCATTTCAGGCACAATAATCAGCACGAGTGATCTGTTGCGCTTTCTCAGTCCCCTCATCAACTCGACGCGAGGAACCCGCCAATGACGGCGCTGATAGGCTTGAACCGTTTGTGAATTGGATCCACTTCCACCCCGAAATTCTCCAGTGCTGTGGCGCCAATCAAAAGCAGTGATCCCTTTGGGGCAAATATGACCGGGCGGGGTATCGATCCTTCGATCCCTTCAATCTGCAGGTCGCAAAAACCCAGAAGCCGAGTTTTCTGCCGGCCGTCAGCGGGCACCAAGTGCCGTGTCGCCGCCGGCTCCACTGCTATCCGCTCGAGATAGTCCTCCGGGATGAATGTATAAAGCGCCCCCGTGTCGATCCAGAATTCCAATTCCGGCTTCTTACTGTTTGCCACCTGCACGCGTTGTTTCAGCATTCCCATCCTATCTTTCTCCCTGTACGCAGTCTACCGAATTGCGGGGGCCTTGTGAAAGCCCATTTGTCTTTGGACACGCCATTTTGTAGCATGCCTTCCAGCCTGATTTTGGGAGTAAGTGCATGGGAGTTGAGGTCATCAAGTGGCGCGAGGGGACGCTGTCCATTGTCGATCAGACGACAGTGGACGCCGTTGTCGAGGCCATCCGGCAATTGCGGGTGCGGGGCGCGCCGGCCATTGGCGTGTGCGCAGCTTACGGCATCCTGGTGGGGATCCGGGAGAATGGATCTGCTGATTCCGCCGCGGTGATTCAGGCCGTCGAGCAAACGGCCGCCCGGCTGGCGGCCACCCGTCCGACGGCGGTAAACCTGTTCTGGGCGCTCGACCGGATGCGCGCGGTGACGGCGCGCGCGGAGGCGGCGGCGATGTCGAAAGAAGCCCTTTATAGGGCGCTGGAAGCGGAGGCGGCCGCAATCGATCAGGAGAATGTCGCCCTCTGCGAGGCGATTGGCCGGACCGGCGCGCCGCTTGTCACGGAGAACGCGGGCGTCCTCACGCATTGTAATGCGGGCGCGCTGGCGACAGCCGGGGCCGGCACGGCGCTGGCCCCGCTCTTTCGCGCGAGTGAAGAAGGCCGGCGCTTCACGGTATATGCGGACGAGACCCGCCCGCTGCTTCAGGGCGCACGGCTCACGGCCTGGGAATTGGTCCAGGCCGGCGTGGAAGTGGTGGTGATTTGCGACAATATGGCGGCGCAGGTCATGCGCGAAGGGAAAATTGACTTGGCCATCGTGGGCGCCGACCGGATCGCGGCCAACGGTGATACGGCCAACAAAATCGGCACCTACGGCGTGGCCGTGTTGGCGCGCGCCCACGACATTCCGTTCTATGTAGCGGCGCCGTATTCCACGTTTGATCCCAAGGTCGCGACTGGAGACGACATCCCCATCGAGCTGCGGCCGGCCGAGGAAGTCAGCCAGGGGTTTGGCCCGCGCACCGCCCCCGCCCTGGCAGCCATCTACAATCCGGCTTTCGACGTCACCCCGGCGCGGCTCATCACCGGATTCATCACGGAAAAGGGCATCATCGCCCCTCCTTTCCGTGAAGGAATCGCCGCCCTGCGCGAGACCGGTCCGAATGACTGAACCCATGACCGGCATTGAGAAGCTGCTCACGCACGTGCTTGCCCTGCCCGTGAACGACCTGGCCCAGGTGCGCCTCGAGGACATCACGCTGTGTGCCGCCTGGTATTATTCGCAGCAACAAGATGCCGAAATCGTGGCGAAGTACCAAGGACTGCGCCAGCATCTCGATCTCTGGGTGACGCATGTCGCGCCCTCCCCTATCAAAACGGAAGGACACCGCCAGCAGCCGCTGCTGCGCGCACTGATTCGCGAAGCGATCCAGGGCCGGATCGAGGAAATGGCGCGGGAGGAGGCCGACTTCCTTTATTTTGCGTACGACCTGGCCTTACGTAGCGGGCGCGAATATATCTTCGAACGGCCCCTGAGTTGCCTGAAGCCGTTCTTGCGCGAACTCGAACGGCGGCGGGAAACGGTCGCATTGGCGCCCGGTATGCCTGCGATTACGGCACGCATCACGTTTTGCTTCACCGATGAATTGCAGCGGGCCGAGCAGCGGGACGTCAAGATCTTCGCGGGCATCAATGTGCCGGTGCGCGGGCCGGTCTTGATGCTGCGTGGCGATGTGAAACTGATGGGGAACATTCCGGCGGAATGCGCGCTGGTGGTGGAAGCGGGCAGTTGCTACGTCAGCGGCACCGTCTTGGGCAAACTGGCCGCGACCAATTCCTGCGATGTCTTTGACAACGTCTCCGGCGTGATTGTGGCGCGGCGCGGCAACGTCTGCACGCGGAACCTCCTCAACCAGGCCACGGCGATCTCGAAGGAAGGCAATGTCCTCTGTTACGGCGCCGAGACGCCGCGGCTGGTATTCGCCTGCAACGATATTGAAGTCACGACGTCGGTCATTGGCGGGCGCTTCCTGTGCCGGCGCATGAAGGTGGGCGAAGACGTGGACGGCGGGACCATCCAGGCGACGGAGAAGGTGGAGGCGCACTGTTTCCGGCAGTCGCCCAACCGCCCGCTGTATATCGTGCTGCGCCGGGGACTGACGTGCCAGGATTACGGGGAAGTGCTGACGCAGGAGGCGGCGAAAATGCTGTCGAATGCCATCAAGCTGCGCCAGCGCATCACCAATCTTGAAGACCTGTTGCAAATCACGGAACGTGAGTCCGACCAATATGCCGGGAACATCTTGCTTTATTTGCTGGGTGAGGAAGCGGGCCTGGAAGACCGGTTACAACAGATTCAGCAGATGCGGCGCCGCGTGGCCTTCTATGAGCGGCTGCGGGCCGGGGTAAGAGCGATCACGCTGGCCGCGGAAGACCGGCTGGCGCCGCAACAACCCGAAGAAGAAACGGGGGGGGAACCGGACATGGCCGCCGGGGAGGAAACCACTCCACTCGAGCAGTTGCGGCGCGAACTGATGCTGCTGGCCTCGGAGGGGGCCATCGACCGCGACCTGCACGAGTTGCGCGAGGAAGTCCTGTCGTCTGGGCGCCGCCTCCAGCGCCGAGGCATGTCCCGCGAGGGCGTGCTACAGGTAATGACGCGCCTGCTGGCCAAGGACGAGGAGATTTCCGGCAAGGCCGATGCGCTCGAGAAACAAGCCAGTGCTATGGAAGCCGTGCTGGAACATTCCATCGAACGCGCCGCCATCATCGAGCGGGCCAAGGCGGAATGCGCGCGCGTCGAGGTGTTGGATCAGCTCCTGCTTGCCGCACGAAAACGTCGCGGGAAAGAGGCGTTGCTGCGGCGGGCCAATGAGCGCAGCATCAAACTGGTGCGGCGTAATATTGAGAACCGGGTCTCCCGCAGCGCCGAGTACCACGCCACAATCAATGACTTTCAGGGGCGCATCCGGAAGATCCGCGAGAAGCTGTGGGAAATTCACCAGGTATCGCTGCCCAACACCGTCCTGGAGGGACTCGCTACCGCGGGCGCCACCGTGACGGGACGTTTCGACGCCGGCGTGTGGGTGTGCGCCTGGCAACACCTGATTGAATATAGCCGGGCCAACGACAAGGGGATGATTGTTAGCATCAATACGGGGGACGAGGTGGTCTCCTATACGCGAACGGAGAAGGGAACGATCGAGGCCACTTAACAATGGGGGAGAAATCACGCCAATGTCCCGATGTCCCCCTCCCCACCTCCAGACTCGAAAATCTATCGGTGGTTGGGGCCAGTCCGATGATCATGACAGTCCTCTTCTCACAGCTTTCGCCCATGGCAGAGGGGAAGGCGCGGCGACAAGGAGAGGAGAAGACCTGACGGTCGGGGGAGTGGCGCGGTCAGAAGACCGCACCACAGCAGGGCCTGCAGAGCTTCATTCCCCAGTGGCCCACCATTGCGCCAGGCGCAGTTCCCGAAACTTTGCCGCCGGCGCCGGCGTCCCGCCGTGACTCAGCAGCACGCGCTCCTGGTCCGGGAAGAACAGCACGCTCTGCAGCGTGTGCGCATTGCAGAGGCAATTGTACCCCCGGCCCCGCGCCACGCCGCGCGCGCCATCATACCGATCACGCAGAAAAGACAACGCCACTTC
>JACPGD010000096.1 GCA_016182645.1 Candidatus Hydrogenedentota bacterium
AACCGCCGTACTGAGCGCGCCAAACGCGCAGGTCTGTAGGAAGTGACGCCGGCCAGCAAGCATCGGGAGTGCTTCCTTAGTCCGCAACCTGTTGCAATCCCACGAGCATGGAACACCATAACGGGACCATCGGTTCCACCCCTTCTTGACCCCCCCTTACGCCCTCCGGTTTCACTGCCAGCCGTTTGTGTCTGCCGTGGCAAGCTCAGGAGCGCGGAGGACTGGCAAGTGGCCCCTGGTGTGTCTATAATGAGTTTTCGTTGGTTCATGCGCGATTTATTTCGGGTGGAGGAATTGCCATGGCGGGCATTCCATTCAACGTCCAGACGTTGGGCACGTTTGAAGCCCGGTTATTGTCGCTTCAGCCTGAGAGCTCGCGCCAGTGGGGCACAATGGACTTGGTGACCATGTTGCGCCACCTGCGTTTTGTTTTTGAAGTTTCGCTGGGCGAGCAGCGCCTGCCGGATGAGAGTTGGCCCGTGATCCGCCGCGCGTTCTATTTCTTGCTGTTCCGGGCACTTACTAACTGGCCGAAAGGTAAAATAAAAGCCCCGGCCGCTTTTTTCCCCACGCCGGAGACGGATTTCGAGGGTGAGCGCGAGGCCCTGAGGGCGATCATGCGCCGCTTCGCGGAAACCGCCCGGAAGCATCCCGAGCATCGTGCCGTCAGCACCTTCCTCGGCGCCATTCCGCTGCGAGAATGGGTCTATGTACATGGCGCACACTGCAACCATCACTTCCGCCAGTACGGAGTGTGAGTGTTTCAACCAAAAGCAAGGATCCACAGCATGAACATGATCGAACCCTTCCTCATCGAGTACACCCACGAGTGCGCCCAGACCCGCAGGACCATCGAGCGGGTGCCGGAAGGCGTGTTTGGCTGGCAGCCTCACCAGAAATCGTTCACGATCGGCAAACTGGCTTCGCACCTGGCGGAGAACCCCATCTGGGCGCGCATCACCCTCGAGCAGGACGTCCTCGAGTTGCCGGGCAGCTATGTTCCTTTTGTGGCGAAGACACACGAGGAATTGATGGGCGCGTTTGATCAGAACGTGCGGGACGCCACGGCCATCCTGAAGAACGCCACCAATGAACTGCTGATAAGTAACTGGACGATGAAAATGAATGGGCAGATCGTGCTCGAAATGCCGCGCATGGCGGTGCTCAAAACGTTCGTCTTGAACCATACCATTCACCACCGCGGCCAACTCACTGTTTACCTGCGTCTGCTGGATCTGCCTGTGCCCGCCCTCTATGGCCCATCCGCCGACGAACAAGGCTGACACACGGTTCACCCCACTGGAGAGCGCCGCTTCGGCGGTGTCCAGGGAATCTTGCATGAGCGGCGGCGCTTCGCAAGAATATGGCCCGAAGAATTAATCGAAGCCGGCGGGGAGCCATCATGCTGAGAAGTGCGGCGCAGTCTGCCCATGCCTGGACGGTGTTCCTGGGGGTGCTGGCGCGTTACCCGTTCTATCGGATGGGTTTGACGCGGCGCCCCATGTTCACCCATCACTATGAGGAATCACAGCGGGCGTGGGGACAGGCCACGCGCTGGAATGCGCGGCTGCGCGTCGTTCACCCCGAACGCTGCCCCCGGCAGCACCCGGCCATATTCGCGGGAAACCATTCCAAACTCGACGATCCCTTCTTCCTATGGCGGGCGGTTCACCTCGCGAGCGAAGGCCGGATGTACTGCCGGTTTGTGATGCGGGACGACTGGGGTCGCGGACCACTGTGGCGGCTTTCGCCCATTCGGTTCAATGAACTGGGAGAGATGGCGGGTGCTGTTCCTATTTCGCGGGGAAATGTTCAGTACTCGCAGTTGAAACCGCTCCTCCAAATCCTCCAGGAACCGGGCTCCTTTATCATTTTCCCCGGGCGCACGCGCAGCCGCAGCGGCATGGTTTTCGAATACCGGGAAGACGTGGAAGAGCCGGGCGGCATCTCCTTCTTTCTCGCGGCTGGCGAACGGCGGATGCCCGGAATACGCATCCCCGCCGTACCGGTCGCGCGCACGCACAACCCCGTCACGTGGCGGAGCACGGTTGTTTTTGGAGAGCCCATGTACCTGGCCCCAGGCGCTGATCGCGCCGCCCAGCGCGACTTTGACTTCGCGCTGGCGGTGCGCATCGGGGAGTTGATCGAGATCAATATGCTGCACCTGCTGTCGGGCCTGCTGTACCTCCGTTGCCTCCATGGCCAAAGCACTGCTTGGGAACTGAACGCACTGCGCCGGCAAGTTCGGCGAGTCTGTGAAGATTTACCGCATCCCTTCCTCGACCCCGCTGCCCGCGAGCGGCCTGAAGCGGAGGCCCTGGTGGTATTGAAGTGGCTCGAACGGCGCGATTGTGTTGCGTTCCGCGCCGGCGCAATTCAACCCAATACCGGGCGCATTCTAAGCGCACCGGCCCTCGATAATTCGTATCGAGGGGCGAACCCTGTCAAGTACTTCGTCAACCAGGTTATGCATCTCACCGCCGTGGTCCACCTCTTGGAGGAGGTTGCACTGGCGTGACCCCCATTGCCGCCCGTAGGGCAAACGCATCTAAATCCTGAGCGGATCATTCGGTAACGTGATGTCTTAGCCCCGGAGGGGGCGTCCGCAATTAGCCGGGGGTGGAGCGCAGCGAAACCCCCGGATCGCGAGCGGATCATTCGGTAACGTGGTGTTTTAACCCCGGAGGGGCGTCCGCAATTAGCCGGGGGTGGAGCGTAGCGAAACCCCCGGATCGCGGACGCTTCTCCCTCGCGCGCCCTGAAGGGGCGCAGGATTCGGCTGTGAGGCCAAGGGTATCGTTCCCTCTCCCGGTCTGATTTAATGTGCTCGCCAAAATCGCCTCGCATCGTTTCCTTTCTGCTGCCGATATTCACTGCCAGGTACTCGCCTGCGCCCATTCAGGGCGCTTCGCGGTTGGCGCGCCACCTTCCGGGGGCTTCGCTCCGCTCCACCCCCGGCCACGCGCGGACGCCCCTTCGGGGCTAATTGGTCCGCTTCATCAATTCAGATGTTTCTTGTGTGGCACCAAGCCGCTGGCAACAGGTGTGGAAGAAGCCGCCCGTGCATTTCCGGACTTAAGCACAATTAGATGCGTTGGCCCTGTTGCCGCCCGCGTATAGGCTCGCCCTGCCGCACGGTTTCCAGTACAATGAGGCCGAATGCACGTGGCGGAGGACCAGACTTGTTGCAAGGGTTTCTGGTAAGCGAGGCGGACGGGCGGCGGCTGCCGGTGGTGCAGACGTTTGTGGTCGGGCGCAACGCTGATTGCGACCTCGTCGTCAATGATCCGTCTGCATCCCGCAGGCATCTCGAGATTTCGCAAGACCGCGACGTCTTCGAATGGAAGGATCTCGGCAGTAGCAATGGCACCTTGCTCAATGGCCGGCCTGAAGTGGGGGGAGAACTGAGATCCGGCGATCTGCTGCTGATCGGAGACGTCCGCCTGCGCTTCGAGGTGGAGGAAAAGCCAGCGCCGCCCGTGAAGGAGGACTCCAAGCGCTTCCAGCGGACCATCCTTGACGCCACCGCCGAAGCAGCGGCGGAGCCGCCCTCAACACAGCGAAGCACGGAACTGCTCGAAGCGGTCTACGCCGTCGCCAATGAAATCGCCACCAATTATGACCCATGCAACCTGATGGACCGCATCTTGCAGACCACCATGCAAGCCATTGACGCGCAGCGCGGCGCCCTCTTCGTCGCGGGTGAAGGGAACGAACTCCGGCCGTGTCCCGAATGCGGCAAAGTGCACCGGATCGTCGAGGGTCGTCTGGTCCCGGCGGAACTGGGTGATATTCCCATGAGCAGCACGGTCGCCGCGCGCGTCCTGCAGCATGGCGAGAGCGTCTTGTACAAAGATGTCGTCCATGATAGCGAACTCGACGCGGCGCAGAGTATCCTGGCCCTGAACCTGCGCTCCATCATCTGCGCGCCGCTGCGCGCCAAGCAGGGGATACTGGGAATCCTCTACATCGACTCCGACCGGCCGGACAAGCTCTATACGCACGACGACATGCTGCTGGTGGCCGCTGTCGGCAACAGTGCGGGAATTGCGCTCGAAAACGCCCACATGCACCAGCAAATGCTGGAGAAGCAGCGCATCGAGCAGGAGATCTCGACGGCTTGGATCATCCAGCAGGGGTTTCTCGTGAAAGAGTGGCCGTCCGATGATCGGCGTTTCGAAGTGTATGGCGAGACGCGGCCAGCCAAGACTGTCGGCGGCGATTTCTACGACTTCGTCCGGCCACATCCCGATCTGGCCGGTATCCTGATCGGCGATGTGAGCGGCAAGGGGGTGCCCGCCGCGTTGACCATGGCCCAGCTCCTGGCCCAATTCCGGCTTTATGCGCGCGACAGTGTTTCCCCCACGGACGTGCTCCGGAAGCTCAACGCGGATCTCGTCCGGCAGAGCCAAGGGGGCCTTTTTTGCAGTCTTTGCTATGTGATGCTGGACTTGATCAGCGGCGAAGTGGTGGCCGCGAACGCCGGGCACTTGCCCGCCATCTGCATCGGCGCCGACGGGGCGTCCTTCTTTGCCCCGGCCAGCGCACCGCCGCTGGGCATAGTGCTGGAAGGCCCATGGCAGGACGAGCGTCTCCAAATGTCGCCCGGCGAAACACTCTTGCTCTACACCGATGGGATTGTGGAAGCGCGCAGTACGGTAACGGTCCCTTCTCCCGGGCAGCCGCCGGCGGAATATGGCGAGGAAGGATTATATTGGGCGTGCGACCGCTTGTCCGGTGCACCCCCGCAGGCCGTGGTTGAGCGCATCAATGAGGACGTGCGGCGGTTTTGCGCACCGTTGCAGCCGCACGACGACTGTACGATGATCGCACTGCGGTATGCCGGCCATGTCTGATGACTTGCAAGTGCGCGTGCGCACGGACCCACGGCTGCTGTGCAGTGTGCGCTGGCTCGTCCGCGGCTATCTTCAAGGGTTCGGGTATAGTCCGGAGCGCACCGAGGAAGTGGTGCTGGCCGTGGACGAAGCGTGCGCGAATTCCATCCGGCATTCCTATGCGGGAAATCACCATGCCTTGCTGGTACTATCTTTCCGGGCGCTTGAGCGGTGGATCGAAATCGAACTCGAGGACACCGGCACGCCGGTAGCCATCGAGAAGACACGGGCGCCCAAGGCAGAACACATCGAGCGGGAACGCTTGACGCCCGGTGGATTGGGCATGTATCTGATCCACCGCGCATTCGACGAAGTCTTGTATGATCCTGGAACCGAACGGGGAAATCGCGTGCGGCTCCGCCTGAATCGCACACAATCGACGGGGACCTGAAGCATGGCACTGACGCTGGAAACGCATGGGCAGGACGAAGCGCAGGTGGTGAGGGCGAAAGGGGAGGTGGATCTATACTCCTCGCCGCAACTGCGTGAGGCCATCTTGAAGGCCGTCGAGGTGGCGCGGCACGAAGCGCACGTGGATTTGAGCGGGGTGCCATATATGGATTCGTCTGGCGTGGCCACGCTGGTCGAGGGACTGAAGGCCGCAAACCAGCGGCAGAAAAAGTTTGTCGTCCTGGCGCCTTCCCCTTCCGTCATGAAGGTGCTGCATTTGTCGCGGCTCGACACCGTGTTTGAGATCCGTCCCGCGGAGAGTGGCGCCTGATGTCCGCGGTATTCGGTTATACCGGGCGGGTCACGCTGAACAGCCTGTATGCCGCGTCTCTCGTGTGCGTGCTGATGGTCGACACGGTGAACTGGTTGCTGTGGCAGCCGTTGCGCGGCCGGGGGTTGCGCCTGCGCAGCGCCCTCGAACACTTCGTCGAATTTGGGGTGCGCTCGCTGCCCATTGTGGGCATGATCTGTTTCCTCATCGGCGCCATCATGGCCATGCAGGCGGCGTATACGCTGGAGAAATGGGGCGCCACCCGGTTTATCGCCAGCCTCGTCGGCGTCTCAGCGATGCGCGAGTTGGCCCCGCTAATGACCGCGATTCTGATCACTGGCCGCTGCGGCGCGGCGATCACCGCCGAAATCGGGACGATGAAAGTGGCGGAGGAAATTGATGCGCTCCAGGTCATGGGGTTGAACCCAACCAAGTTTCTGGTCGTCCCAAAATTCCTGGCCATGCTGATCGCGGTGCCGTGCGTGACGGTCCTGGCCATGTTTATCATGATATTTGGCGGCTATCTCACTTCAGTCTATCTCATACATGTCGATCCCGTGACCTACATCGACCAGACGCTGCTCTCGATGGAAGGGCGCGACCTGATGACCGGCATGGTGAAGAGCGTGTTCTTCGCGGTGGTCATCTGTTGGGTCGGCGTTTATCGCGGGTTCCAGGTCGAGGGCGGCGCCGAAGGTGTCGGCAACCGCACGACGGCCTCCGTTGTCACCTCGATTTTTCTCATCATTGTTGTGGACCTGGTTTGGACCGCCTTGTTCTACTTTGGGTGAACATGAGTGCCGTGGACAACATCATCGAAGTGCGCGACCTCGTGGTGAAGTACGGGGACCGCACCGTGCTCGACGGGATCAGTTTTGACATCCGCCGCGGCGAAATCTTCGTGATCCTGGGGGGGAGCGGCTGCGGCAAAAGCACATTGCTGCGCAATCTTGTCGGACTGATGCGGCCCTTCTCGGGCAGTATCACAATTAATGGTGAAAACTTCACCGCCATGACCGACGAAGAGCGCATCGAAGTGCGCAAGAGGATCGGCATGTGCTTCCAGGGGTCGGCCCTGTTCAATTCTATTTCCGTGGCCGACAATGTAGCGCTGCCGCTGCGCGAGCATACCCGCCTGGAAGAATCGACGATTCAGATCATGACGCGCATCAAGCTCGAACTGGTGGGCCTGGGGAAGTTTGGCGACTACATGCCGTCTGAACTGAGCGGCGGCATGAAGAAGCGCGCAGGCCTCGCGCGCGCGATGGCCATGGACCCCTTCATCATTTTTTACGACGAGCCTTCCGCGGGGTTGGATCCCATCGTGGCGGCCGGATTGGACGGTCTCATCCGCAAAATGCAGAATACCTTCAACCTGACGAGCGTCGTGGTCACGCACGAGATGGAAAGCGTACGCTTGATCGCCGACCGCGTGTGCATGCTGGATCGCGGCCGGATTGTGGGACTGGGCGATCTGGAAACGTTGCGCGCCATGGACCATCCCTTCGTGCGGCAATTCTTCGAACGCCGCCCGAACGAAGACAGCGGCACCGACGACGGCTCGTACATCCATGAATTGACGGGGATCGACTGACCCAGGTGGCATCCTCAAGCAGTGCTTGAGGGCGCCACTCAACAGGGTGACGTCAAGCGAAAGAAGCGAAATAGAGGCAGCAGGAAAATCGAAATCATGCCAGATCGTAAGCACAATTTCACGGCCACGGAGATCAAGGCGGGGATTATGGTTCTTGTCTGCGGGGCCGTATTCTTTGGATTCGTTGCGGCGATTCAGGGCATGCGCCCGCCCCAGGAAACAAAGACCTATTATGCACAATTCAGCAATACCAACGGCCTGAACCTTGGCGCGGACGTGCGCTTCGGCGGCGTGAAGGTGGGGCGCGTGTCCACCATCACGCCCGACCCCGATGACCAAACTCAGATTCGCGTCGCGGCAACGATCGCTCCCGGCACGCCCGTAAATACGGAGACCATCGCGACCATTGAGCAGACCACCCTGACCGCGGAAAAGCACCTCGAATTGTCCACCGGCGAGAAGGGTGCCGCCGAGCTGCCCTCTGAGGCCATGGTGAAAGCAGTGACCAAGAGCGGCGGACTGATTGAACTGCCGGACATGGAAGGCGTCATTACCAAGGTGGAAGATTTGCTCGATGACCTGATGGACTTCCTCGGCGTCGAGGAGGCGCGGGAACTCGAGGAGAAAGGCGAGCGCGAGTTTGCGAAGATCACGCGCGTCACCGCCGACCTCCGGGAAACGCTCGACGAAGGCACGGGCCTGGTCGAAGACATCCGCGACGTAATCGATGAGCAGCGCCCGAATATCACGGAGATCACGGACAAAGTCAAGAGTATCGAAGACGGCGTGAAGGAGGTCTTGGACGATGTGGGCGGGATGCTTGAAGAAAACCGGGGGCCCCTGCGCGAAACCATGAAGGGCGTGCAGGACACGACGGGCAAGGTTCAAAACATCACCGGCGACGTGGGCGAACTGCTCGACGGGATGAAAGACGACATCGAGACGCTCGTGACTACCCTCCAGCACACGCTCGACAATGCCGACACCATGAGCGGGACCGCGCGCGATTTCCTTGATGACAACCGTCCCGCCATCGAGGACATCCTTTTCGACCTGCGCGAATCATTGCGCTACCTGAAGGATTTCAGCCGCACCCTCGCCGAACAGCCGGAGGCGGTGATACGGGGCAAGACCCCCAGTGGCCGGGTTAATTAACCAGGCGCGGCGTTTTCGCCAAGTGCGCGGCTACTCGCCCGCTGACGGGCGCACTCCGCGAGGGCGATGGCGGCGCTGACCGACGCATTCAGGCTGGTGATGGGACCGGCCAGCGGAATGCGCGCGAGGTAGTCGCACTTCTCGCGCACGAGCCGCCGCATGCCCTTGCCTTCGCTGCCAAC
>JACPGD010000107.1 GCA_016182645.1 Candidatus Hydrogenedentota bacterium
ACCCGCCGCGTCCACGCCATGCTCCGCGTTCATTGGGTTGTAGAGCCAGCCATCGTCTTCGAAGCCGAAGCCCAGGAACCGCGCGCACGGTCGCTGGTCTGTCACCGTCAGCGTCACCGACGCCTCGCGGAACCAGGCATTACCGTGGCCATTCAACACGCAGCAGATCATGCTCTTCGCAGCCTCCGGCGGGGCCACGCCCCGCACCCCGATCTCAGACCACGTGCCATCCGGTTCCGCGGCACTGCCCTGGAAAAAGTTGATCCGCTTCCCCGCCCCATCCACAAACTCGAGCGTCATGTAGGCGCCATAACCGTCGCGGACATCAACCCCTTTGGCCAGCACCCGCGCCTCATACACCGCCTCCGGCGCGCAAGTAAACCGCTGCAACACGCGCGGATACCCCACCAGCTTTTCCGGCGGCACGGATAGGTGCAAGGCGAGCGGTCCTTCTGGGGCCGCCCGCGCCACCTCTGCCGACTCCGCCTGAACCTCCCAGCCCGTCATCGCTTCTCCAAAGTTTGGATTGGTTAGGAGATTGGGTCCCGCTGCGGCCGCAAAGACACAACTCACCAGCAAATGCATCATCTGTAATTTCCCCCCTTCGAGGTGATTTCAGGAAACTGAGCGCGAACACGCAAAAAGCGCCGAAAAAGAGGCCTGTTCGTTGCAGGATAGCGCCTCGCCCCGCGCGAAGCAAATGTCCTTCTCCCGGCTCGCGTTAACCTTCCATCGTGTCTGTTTTGGGCGCTGGCGTGTAGCGCCGAAGCTCGGGTAGGCGCTCCAGCTTCCGAAAATAGCGCCGCCAGGTAATCCAGATCCAAACCAAAACGGCAACGTTGGTGAGACCGGGAATGGAGGCAAGCAGGATCGCAGTCCCACCTGGCAAATCTGTTAGGATCTCCTCGTCCAAGGTGCCAAGATTGGCGCCACCTACGAATATCGCCGCGAAGGTAGAGAAAAACAACAGCAGGAAAGACCGTGGGGAGGGCATTCTGAGTTCTGGAGACGCTTTACCAAATTTCTTTGACTGCCATATCGAGACAAGGATCGTCATCAAGCCGATGGGCAGCGCAGCTGCAGCCATCACTTCTATCGAGTAGATCGGCCAAAGATTCCACATGAGAGGGAACATCATCCACACGAAAGTGATGTTTGAGAAATCGCCTCTCACTAAAAAATCCTTCTGTTCCTGGCTAAGGTGAATCCTCATTAACTGGCGTGAAACAATCTTTGCGCTCCCCAAGCTCTTTACCGCCAGCTCGCATCGAATATTGGTTGGCAGTGCTGGATCCGCAGCCTCCACCGCCTGTTGGTAATGCTCCAACAGCTCGGGCAGTACGAGTTCCCGCGCCTCGATACATAACTTTACCGTCGCCGCGTGCAGCCAATGATAGATGCTCACTTGGACTAACGCCGTGGTGACTTGTTCCTGGGTAATCGGTAACGCTGTCCAACGTGCAGTCTTGTCCAACAAGGTCTCGCCGTAAGGCTGGGTCTCGGGCGTCAGTTGGCGGATCAGCCGTTGCAGTTCGGACCGATCGGCTTCGAGCTCGCCCATCGACTTACACGTTCTCAGCGTGCATACGATCGACCACACAACCTCGCGGTCGCGCTCAACCAGGGCCTGCAGCGCCTCCGGTGCCAAAGGAGCGAGCCCGATCATGAAGGGTCCCCCGCTGGTTTGGACTCGTAGCGGCGCAGCTCCGGTAAGCGCGCCAGCTTCCTGAAATACAATCGCCACGAATGCCAAAACGCGGCCAAGAACGCTATTTGGATCGAGCCGATCACCATCTGAAAAAGCGCCATGGTCGGATCAGCGGAGTCTGCTGACAGTAATCTCGCTACGCTCAACTCAGCCATGTCCGAGGGCCTCCCCGAGGATCAGGTTGATGGCGTTGGAGGATTCCTGCCACTCGCGTTTTTCTTTGGCAAGCGCTTTCCTGCCCTTCTGGGTGAGTTGGTAGTAGCGGCGGGTGCGGCCTTGCTCGACGCGTTGAGACGCTTCGATGAAGCCCTTGGCTTCTTGGCTGTGTAGGGCGGGATAGAGCGTACCCTCGCGGAAATCGAGGACGCCCTTCGAGCGCTGCTTGATGTCCTGGGCGATGGCGTAGCCGTGGCTCGGCCCGCGCTCGAGCACTTGCAGGATCAGGATGGGCAATGTCCCCTTGAGATGCATCGTGATCAACCCCGGGGGCCATGATACATCGGAATTCGATGAGTGTCAAGGGAGAAACGCGGCACTTTCGGGACCACCGCTACGGCTGCAACTGACTTCTTGGACGCGCGGGACTCTTGACCGCAGCCCGGTTTGCCAGCTCGAGCAGCGCGCGCAGCGTCGAATTCACGGCTTCTTCCGTGGGAAAGGCCGCGGCCACGTCCGGATCGAGCAGGACGAAATTTGTCCCGGCTTCATACTCCTTTAAGAACCGCCCGCGAATACCCTTGCCCAAGTCCTCCCGCCGGTATTCGCGTCGAAGCTCATCCTTTTCAGCCTTCTTCATAAATCACCCTCTCACGCCGGTTCATCAATCGCGCGCTTATGATCCGATTCTGTGCGCCACGCCGCATATGTGCGATCACAAGCATCCGGCAGCGTCTCGACATCCCAAAAGTTAGCAACCGCTGTTCATCCCGCGAGTGGTCCGGGTCGGGAAAAGTCAGGGCCAGCGGATCGCCAAATACGGTGATTGCTTCGGAAAAAGCAACGCCGTGCTTGCGCTCGTTGACCGACGCTTTGGCCCTGTCCCACTGAAACTCCATTTTACCCGCTCTTCGCTGACTCCCTGTTCATCATACTGTAACTGGCTGAAGTTGTGAAACCTTCAGGGCCATCGGCCACAACTGCCGCCCGTGGCTTTTAGCTTGCTTCAATGGCCCTTTCCAGACGTTGGACAGCTTGGCAGACATAGATGTCTTCCTCCGTTTAAGGCGGCAGCCTGACTCAAAGGAGACCGAGGCGGCTTCGGCAAAGTCCCCGGCATGATTGAATCCTGTCGAAGTGCAGGCCGATGTGCTTTCATTGTGATTGGCGGGACAGGTATGATCTTGCTTGTAAACGCGGGGAACTTGAAGTTTATGATGACTCGACTATCTGCTTTCCTGATTGCGCTGTTGATCGCCTGGACGGAGTGGTGCGCGGCTTCGCCGGGTGCCAGTGCGCCACGCGTGCCGGGGTATATGCAGGTGCGCGTGCCGTACGTGGCGGATGCGCCCGCGGCACCGGCTCAGACTACAACGCTTGCCCCACCGCCGGAGGCGGAGCCGGTCCTGGAACAGACGCGGGCGCCGGAGGCTACTCCACCGACTGTGGATGCGGCGTTAAATGTGGGGGAGGAGCGGGGAGGAGACCTTCGGTCAGACCCTGTGGCGCGGTCAGGAGACCGGCCACAGCAGGAACAACAAGAGCAAGAGGAAACCGCGCCACGACAGACGTCTCAGGGGAGCGCGAACATCCTTGTCCGCAGTGCGCCGGGCGCGGACAAGGATGTCCGTGCTCCCGTGGGTGAAGGAGGAGATGCCGCGGAGTCCGCCGCGCCGCTGGCGGTGGATGTGGAGCAGGCGGTGGCGATCGTGCTCGAGCAGAACCCGCAGGCGCTGGTGGCGGCGGAAGAAGTGATCATAAGCCATGAGCGCGTCGGTCAGGCGGAGTCGCAGCGCTTGCCGCAGGTAAAAACGCGCGCGGCGTATTCCTATGTGGAAGGTCTGGAGGACGAATTGGTGAAAGTGCCGCTAGTAAAGGACCTCGTGGGCAACCTGCGCCCGCAGCCGGGCACGACCACGACGCAAGTCATCGTCCAGCAAACCCTCTACGCCGGCGGGCAGATCCAAGCCGCCATCCGCGCCTCCGAATTCCTCGCACAATCGCAGGAATGGCAGCGCGAAGCGACCTTGCAACAACTGGCTTTCGACACGCGCCAAACGTTCTATGCCGTGCTCCTGACCGAAGCCCTCGTCAACGTTGCCCAGGAAAGCATCGGCACCTTCGAGCGCCACCGCAGCGACGCCCAGAAACTCCTCGACGAAGGGATCGGCACCAAGCTGGAACTGCTCCGCGCGGAGACGGAACTCAGCGCGCGCCAGGCCAATCTCGAATCCGCCACCACGGCCCACGAGATCGCGCTGCTCAATCTGCGGCGTCTTCTCGGCGTCGCGCAGGATGCGCCGCTGCAACTGAATGGTTCGCTCGAAGAGACGCCAGTCGAACTGCCCGTCGAAGAGATGGTCGCAACGGCCCAAGGCCAGCGTGCGGAATTGCGCGCCATTGAGGCTGGCGTCCAGGCGGCCGAGCAGCAGGTGGCCATGAAACGTGGCGCCTTCAAGCCTAAAGCGGCGGCCACGGCCCAATACCAAGACGTCGACGGCGGCGGTGCGGCCCTGCCCGACGGCTGGAGTTTCACCGTGGGCGCGGAATGGGACCTCTACGCGGGCGGCCGGCGCAAACATGAAGTCGCGGAAGCGCGCGCCAAGCTCCGCAGCGTCGAACACCAGCAGACCGACGTGCAGCGCCTGGTCGAGATGGACGTGCGTCAGGCAACGCTGCGCGTGGGAGAGGCCGCGGCAAAAATCGAGAAAGAAAAGAGCACCGTCGCACTCGCCGAAGAAGCGCTGCGCATGGCCAGCTTGCGCTTTGAAGAAGGGGTCGGCACACAAACGGAAATGCTGGACGCCGAACTCGCCCTCACGCAAGCCAGGACCCAATTGGCCCAAGCCCTGCACGACCACGCCGTCGCTCACGCCGCGCTCACCAAGGCCCTGGGCAATCCCCTCCAGGAGTGAGCCGGGGTATTGCGCGCCTTTCCTCTTCCCCGTCCATTCCGTCTATTCTGTTCATCATGTCCATCGGGTCGCACTATGCTGTGCTGTTTTGCTCCAGGAGCCCCCGCAGCTTCTCCACCAGCTCCCTTGCGCGAAACGGCTTTTGCAGAAAAGCGATCCTCCCCGCGACATCCAGCTTGCCCATCGATTCTTCTTCGGAATAACCGCTGGTCACAAGCACGGGCAGATCGTTCCCTAGACCGCGGATCGCTTTGAGTGCTTCTGGCCCGCCCATGACCGGCATCGTGAGATCCAGCAGCACTGCAACAATGCCCGCGGGATGGGCAGCCAGGTAATCCACGGCCGCCCGCCCATTTTCCAGACAGACGGCGTCGAACCCGGCCTTTTCCAGGGCGCGGCGCGCTACGGTCCGGACCATGGCTTCATCATCCACCACCAAGACGATGCCGTTGCCTGCCCAAGTTTCGTACACGGGCGCCACTGATTCCTTCCTCCGCGGTTGCCGGGACACTGGGAACAACACGGAAAAGGTCGTACCTCTTCCCGGCGCACTCTTGACCGCGATGGCGCCCCCATGTCCCCGGACGATACCGAGAACGGCCGCCAGCCCCAGGCCGCGGCCCGTGAATTTGGTCGTATAGAAAGGGTCAAAGATCTTCTGTTGCGTGTCCTCGTCCATGCCACACCCAGTATCGAGTACCCGCACCTGGACGTATTCGCCTTCCGGGAGCTCGTGGTGCGTGTACATGTCCTGGAAGGCGCCCGCCCCGCAAAAGACCAATTTGTCGTCAATCGTGATGACGCCTTCCGCATCGCCCAGGGCGTCGCTCGCGTTGATGATCAGGTTCATGAAGACCTGGCGCAGTTGCGAAGCATCTGCCTCGACGGCCGGCAGGTTCCCGGCCAGGTTGAAGCGCAGCGTGGCCCGCTTCGAGATGCTGGCCTGCAGCAGGCTGCACAGGTCCCGCAGCAGCGCATTGATGTCCACCGCCTCCACCACGAAGTGACCCTTCCCGGAATACGCAAGCATTTGTTTGCATAGTTCCGCCGCATGCTGCGCGGAAATGACCAGTTCCTCGATGTTCTCCCGCGCGGCCGTATCTTTCCCCAGCGACATCAGCGCCATGTCCGCATTGCCCAGGATGCCCACCAGCAGGTTGTTGAAGTCATGCGCGATCCCGCCCGCCAGCACTCCCAGGCTCTCCAGCTTTTGCGCGTGCTGGATCTGCGTCTCCAACTGCTGCCGCCGCTCCTGTTCCTCCACCTGGTACGTCACGTCCTGCACCTGTGACAAGAACGACTCAATCTTCCCTTCGTCATTGGTCAGGAACGAACCATACCATTCGCAGTGGATAACCGAGCCGTCCTTCCGGTAATTCCGGTTCCGGTACACCTGCCGGTACGGCCCCCCGTCCACGACCGTGCGCAACGCCTGTTCCACGGCCTCGAGATCTTCCTCATGGACGAACTTCCACTCGTTGAAGGTCTTGCCCAGCACTTCTTCCGCCTTCCAGCCGAAGATCTCCTCGGCCCGCGGCGACCATTGCCGGATACGGAAGGCGCTGTCCCATTCTATGACCGCGAGTGGCGAATTCGTCACGTGGAACGTCAAGCGCTGATGGGCGCGCCGCAGTTGGGCTTCTTCCTTCGCCAGCGACTCCTGGGCACGCTCGAGTTTCCGCAGCGCGCCCCGGAGTACCCAGAATGCCAGGACAGACGTCGCGAAGATGAAGATCCAACCCTTGTAGGTCTGATAAACAACAGGAGCGGCGCTGCCGGCCCAGCGCGCCAGCAACTGGTCGCTGCACACAATCCAGAGCGCTCCAGCCAACCCATACAGGAGCGCCCCCTTTGCCGCGATGCGATCGCAATTGGTCCAGCGGTAACCCATGGAAACCCCTACGGTATTTGAATGTTTCCCGTGACAATTATGTCCCAAGGAAGTTACGAGTTGCGAGTTGCGGATTGGGAAGAGAAGGTTGTGAGTTGTGAGTTGTGAGTTGTGAGTTCTGAGTTAAGCTCCCCCTCCCAACGCGTAACTCGTAACTCGAAGTTGCACGAGGGCGTTCAGATAGTTCGTGTTGTGCGGCAGCCAGACTTCGTTTGAAGCATAGTCCGGAATGTCCACGCCGCTGAGATCAAGGAAAGGCCGATCGTCCCCGACGCCGCGCCAGGTAACACCGTTGACCACGCCGCCGGGCACCGCGCCGCGCGCCACGCCGGAGAACGCATAGCGATGATGATACGTCGGCAGGTTGGTGCTTCCCTGACCTTCCATCAGGCTCACATTGAACGGGTTCAATCCTAGCGTCCAATTGAACTGATCATAGACAAACTGCAAATACCGCACCTCCGGCTGGTATTGGTACGCCAGGGCCATCCTGGTGGCCGCCTGCAGCAGGTAACTGCTCGTGCCCACGTGCCAGCCGCCGCCGTCCGCGGGCGGATTGAAGAAGTTGGGCGCGTCCGCGCTGCCGAAGGTGTACACCCCAAAGACATTGTTCGCCTGGGTCAGCATCTTCTCCGCCTCGGCCACGAGAACGTCGCGCAGCGCGTCGCGGTGGTCTTCGCCAATCGCGCCATCGTAGCGCACCAGTGCGTCCACCACCTCCGGCGCGGCGGACGGCGCCGGGATCAATTCCCTGGCCAACCGCGCATATTGCTCGTCGTGCGTCACGATGTAGAGATCGACCGCCGTGGAGAACTGGGCCAAGCCGCGCTGGCCATGATCCAACGCCCAGTGCAGGCCGCGCTCCGCCGCGGCCACCCACGGCGCCGGCTCGGCCACGAACGTGGCCACGCGCGCCAGCGCCGCGTGATGTTCAGACGGATCATTGCCCGTCAACGCGCCCCGGATCGGCCGCTCATCGCCGGTGCCCGGTACATTGTCGGTCTCGAGTTCGGGCGCTCCAAAATAGCCATAACCGTTGGTAATCTGACCGTACGCGGATCCATCCGGCGCGAGCATGCGCCGCACATGCGCTGCGCCCCACAGGATCTCGTCCAGGAAATCATCTGTGCCGTCATCGTTCTCGTCTTGCAGCCGGAACGCCTCGCGTGCCAGGGCATAGGCGCGCGCCAGGCCGGCGACATACGGCGCGTTGTGGTACTTGTTGTAGTCGCCCGCATCATGCCAGCCGCCCCAGAGTTCGTACTGCCCCTGTCCATCCGGGCCGGTGGAATCATCGAGATGGCACGCCTCGTGGAAGCCCGGAATGGCCATCCCGCAACGCTGGTAATAGAAGAAACGATACGCCGCCCGCGCCGTCGCCCGCCACAACGACTCCGGCCCGATCCCGAAGGGAGACGAAGTAAGCTCCACCGTAGCCGGGGCCTCCTGCCCCGTTCCCGTTCCGTCCAGCCACGTGCGCACCACATACTCGCCCGGTGCTTCCAGCGCGCTGAATTCCCCGCGCCAATACTGGTGCCCCCAGTCGCTGCCGTAGCGCCCCGTAATCCGCCCCGCCGCGTGCAGTGTTCCTTCAAATACCGGAGTCTGCTCGTTGCGTGGAAATACCGCAAACCGCGCTACACTCGCCTCGAAATTGGCCTGCACGACAAACGACTTCGGCGCGCCAGCGTCGTACCCCACTTGATTCACGAGCACCTCGCCACGCCTCCGTTCACGCACGAAGGCCCTGACCTGCACATCGTCCCACCAGGCCGGTCCGGGCGCCGATGAAGTCAAAGCGATCTCCAGTCCGCGGGCGCGAAACGGCGGCACAATTCCCTCGACGGTAAGATCATTCCATGTAACCGCTGGCGGGTCTTGAGTGGGGGGAATAGGGACTATGGGACCTGTAGGAGCTATTCCGGAGTGTTCACTCAGCAAACCATTGGCGCCATACCATCGAAGCGATATCGTCCCCGCGCCGCGGCAGCGCGCGGTGGCGTCGACGCGAAGCCAGCCCGGCCCCACCGGTAGCCGCTCCGAGATCACCGTTGCGGTCCCCTCCACGCGCAACGACCGCTCGCCCTCGGCCTTGTCCTCAGTGTCCAGCAGATAGCGCGCCGCAGGGTCCACGGCCCGCCACCCGCGTGGTTGTTGTGCCCGGATCTGCTCCATTGCGGCGGTCTTAGGATGCGCCAGCGCGTTCTCCGTTACCTTGGGCTTCTCGAAGCCGCCGTTCTCGAGCAGGGATGTCTGGATAACGTTGTAGTCCTGAGTGTCCCCGGTAGAAAGGTCATGGCCGCTTTGCGCCGCGTCATGACCGCGCGCGGGCCAGGGCGCCAACGCGCGCACATAGGCGCTGCCCGTTCCGAGCCGGTACAACGTGCGGTCACTGCCGCACAGCAGGATGTCCGTGAGACCGTCGCCATCCAGATCCGCCACGCTGGCCGGCGCCGTGACGCGCAGGCCCGTCTCGAACTGCCACAACAGCCGCCCATCGAAGGACAGACAATACAGGCGATGGTCGCCACTCGCCGCGAGCACCTCGACGTAATCATCATCGTCCACATTGGCCAGCACCGGCGCGACGTGCAGCGGGCCTGAGGTCGAGAAGGTCCAGAGTTCCTCGCCGGCGGCGCTGAAAGCGTAGACGTGCCCGTCGCCGTCGCCCACCACCAGTTCCTTGAGTCCATCGCAGTTCAAGTCGCCGGCCGCCATCGCGGACCCCGCGTAGACTTCCGGCGCGGCCACTAGCGGCGCGCGCCAGCGCACCGTGCCGTGCCGCGCGTCGAGGCGCCAGAGAAAGCTGTCGTCCCGTGACAGGCAAAAGAGATCAGGCGCGCCGCCTTCCTCGACGCGCGTCACCAGGACCGTGCTCAGGAAGTCATCGCCGTCGCGATGGCGCCACAACACGTGCCCGGCCTCGTCAAGCGCGAAGGGGCCGCGCTGTTCGCAGCCGAAGACTTCGGCCTTGCCGTCGCCCGTCACATCGGCCGCGGCTAGCGGACACTGGATATTGAACTCCTCGCCCGCCACGTCGCCGCGGTACCGCCACAACTCATTGCCCCGCGCGTCCAGCGCCGTCACGCCTTGGCGCTCCGTTCCCACCACCAGTTCCTCCAACTTGTCCCCCGTGAGATCGGCCCAGAGCACCCCGCCCCATTCCACTGCCCCCACCGGCTTCACCCATACCGGGGTGCCCGATGCGCCCTCGACGCAATGCACCGTCCCGTCCTCATTGGCGATGGCCAGTAGAGGCGGCGTCCCCGCCGCATCTCTGGGTTGCGGTCCGCTCACCGCGGCCGCGGAGACCAAGCGCTGCTTCCAGTTTCCGGCGTACTCCCAAAGCTGCACGCCATTCGCGCCGATACACCGCAGGCGCTTCGCCTCGCTGTCGCTGATGACGACTTCACTACCGGGATGCGGATGCACGTCCGCCACCACCGGCGCGGCATAGAGGTTTGACTGGGCGTTGTAGCGCCAGACGACTTCCGGGTCGGGAGCCCCCAGGATGGAGAGCAGAAGCGTGGAGTATGTAAGTATTGACGTGAACAAGAAGAGTCCCCCTCATGTTTTAGCTCGCAAGTGAAAGACGTCTGACGCCCTATGATGCAAGTGTTGACCGCGTAAGTCCAGCAGAAAAGGTGAAGGATGAGGCCGGGAAGGGGGAAGAGAGTCGCTGCTAGACGGGGTCTTGAAACCCCGGCACCGCCCCTCCCACGAGGCCGGGGGTGGTTTGCGAAACAAGGGGTAGATTATTGACAGATTGGTAAATATACGTATATTGCTAGATATTAATTGACGAAGTTGAAAATTTTTAGAGTATAGAGCAGTTTGGACGAGTGCAATAGTCTGCGTATATATGGGGGAGGTTTAGTTGCGAGTGTCGCGTTCCGAGTTGCGAGTTGGGACGGGGGACACGGACCCACACGGACTGACACGGACTCACACAGACACGCGGACTGACACGGACGAACACGGACTGATTTGGACGGGGTGGCGGGCAGGCGGCCTGCACGCCGGTTGAGCGAACTGAGGGGGTTTGGTTCGCGTTTCTTTTCTTCTTCAACTTTTGAAAGGGTAGAGCCATGTCTGAACGGTATACAGCTTCTGGGACGCCTTGGGCAATGGGGTGGGATGAGGAATGGGCGGGGGTGGTGGAGGCGGAGGAGGCGAAAGTGGGGCACCGGATCTGCGGGGCGCGGCAGGTGTCGGGGCTGCCTTGCGGGGTGGTGTCGGAGCACGCGACGGGGCGGTGCCGGTATCACGGGG
>JACPGD010000084.1 GCA_016182645.1 Candidatus Hydrogenedentota bacterium
CGGCGTCGCTCCATTCGTCCATATTGAATCCGTGCACGTGTTTGCAGTCCACCTTCCACTCCGTCAGGAAATAGACCGCCCAGCGGTACATGCCCATCGGGCCGACCGGGAGGATGAACACGAGGTGATGACCCGCTTTCTTCGCCTGGGCAATTTCGAAGGCGATCTCGTGCCCCATCATCATGTCGAAGTCCGCCAGCGAGTCGCACGGCACCGGCAGGAATTTCTTGTGCCACCAGGACTCCCGCTTCGTGATGTCCGCCGGCTTGCGCCCGCACAACTTGTCCAGCTTGGCCAGATCCCACCCTTCGGGGAAGAAATGCTCCAGCATCGAACCCTTTAACGTCGACATCAAATTGATCGCCATGATCACGCCCCTTCCTTTAGCGTCACGCGCAACTGCCCGTTTTCAACCGCAATACTCTCGATCTTCTGCGCAAACTTCCGCACTTCCGCGTCTTCGGTCAAGCCCTTGTTGAGTTCGCCCTCGAATTGACTCAACACCTGCCCCGGAAACTCGCGTCCGCGCACCGTCAGTTTTTCCAGGCTCACGACGAGCCGATCGTTCACCACGTCAATGTCCATCCCGATGGATCCGTTCAAATAGCGGCCACTCATGCCGGGGAACATGTCGAGCGGCATACTCACCTCCGCCGTCAGCGCATTGTCCACGATGTCCAGGTAAACACTGTTCGCCAGGAATTCGGAGCGCGGATCGCTGCGCAACAGGATGTTCAGGTCCTGCGGCGTCAATTCCAGTGTCGCGCCCGCGCCCGCGCCCAACGCGCTCTCGAATTGTTGCAAGCGCTGCTGGACCTCCTGCGCCTGCTGATCGGTGTATTGCACCTGCGGCACCGGGGCTGGCGCGTCGCTCGTGAATGCTTCACGCAACTGGCTGAATGCATACACGCCCACGAAGACCGCAACGAACGTAAAGACCATGATTACCAGCACCACGCCGATGCAACCTACCAGGCACGTGTTGCTCTTGCGTGGCTTCTCCCCCGGCAGCACACGTACAGGTTCTCCGACCATGTTTGTTTCTCCTCCCCATGCCGGCTGGCGTCACCGCCGGCCCAGCTTTTCCTCGACGCTCCGCACCTTGTCGTCCATGCCCTGTTCTTTGTCCGTCCGCGTCGCGATTTTCAACGTCGTACTGATCCGAGGCGCGCCCATTTCATGCACGGCTTCATGGCATCGTTTCACCGCGGCCATGACGTCGTCCCATTCGCCCTCGATGTCCGTCCCATAAGCGTGCAGATGGTGCTTCAACCCGGCCTGCTCGATAATACGCACGCACGCCGCAATATATTCGGACATGGACGTCCCCGTCCCATAGGCAATGACGCACAAATCCGCGGTGACTTTCATCGATGTGATTCCCGTCAGCTTGGTCTCTGTTTGTTCGATCTATCGTACAGCACCGGTTTTTGCACTTTCCAACAAGGGCAGCGCGAAGTTATCGGGCAGTGGCGTGTACCACCATCATTGCGAGGTTAAGATAAGCGTAGGGGAACGGAAAGCGCGTAAATGTGATTGATTGGAAACCAGCGTGGCGCAACGCCTCTTCCACTTCGGCGGGCGTGTAGATATTGGCGGCCCACCAGCGCGCAATCAGCCAGCGTGTCAGCCAGTTGCGGCGCGTGATATAAACCAGGAGATGCCCTCCCGGCGCCAGGCGGGCGCGCAGATTGCCGAGTGCCTCGGCCAGCCGCTCCCGCGGGACATACTCCAGCATGGCAGAGCAGATGATCCGATCCATGTGGGTCCATGAAGGGGGCAATTGGTCTGGCTCCAGGATATCCGCCACCTGGGTCTGAATAGGAATCGACGCCTGTTGGGCGGCCCACGCCTCCAACTCCGCGAGCATGGCCGGCGTCAGATCGAAGGCGAAGAGGCTGACTCCCACGTACTTCCGCTGGTCAGCGATGCGAAGACACGCTTTCATAACGTCGCCGTGCCCACAACCGGCATCCAGAATTCGCAGGTCCGAAGCGATCAAACCAGACTGCGCCAGGTGCGCGGCGACACCGCTCCCATACCGGAACACCCCGTAGAAACAGAAACGGTATAGGCCGGCTTTCTGGGTGTAAAGCTGGCGAACCTTATCGCGTAACGGAGCCTGCACTTCAGGGAACTCCTCGAGCAGTTGCTTCCAAGGGGGACGGACTCGCTAGAACAAGCAACCTCACCTTGCACATCGAAACCTCTCGTGTTGAATCCTTGCCCACGCACAACGGTAGGTGATAGAGTTTCTAGAGAACAAGATATTCTGTAAAGTTGGACCTCGCTAAACGGGAAGAAGTCATGACTACGCCGGCAGTGGATACCATGGTCGGGATGGTGGAAAGTCTGCCTGAAGATGTTCAGCAGCAGGTGGTTGAATATCTCCGTGAATACTTGGAAGATCTTCGCGACGAAATGCGATGGGACCAGTCCTTTGCTCGTACTCGGCCAAAGCTAATCGACGCCGCCCGCCACGCCAGACGCGAAATCGCGGCTGGAAACGCCACTCCCCTCGATCTTGACCAGCTATGAAATCCTGCACTTTGCCCTTGTTCTGGGCGGCCTACGGTCTGTTGGATGAGCGCACGCGGCGTTCCGCCCGCAAAGCTTTTCAACTCTGGTTGGAAAACCCATATCACCGATCCCTGCGATTCAAATGCATCAACGCGGAGGAGAAGACCTGGTCCGTCCGTATCACGCGGGGGCATCGGGCGCTGGGCATCCGCGAAGGAGACACGGTCACTTGATTCTGGATCGGCCCTCACGACATCTATGAGCAGCACTTTTCGTAATCTTGCCGTGAAAGTCGTATCGGGAAAGTACCGGTAGCGTTGCAGGACATGAAAATCCGCCGCGGTTCAGGCCTTAGAAATCAATGTGGTCCGGGTGCGGGCCGATGCGCTCGTCCTGATCGAGGGTGTTCATCGCGGCGACATCTTGCTCGCTCAATTCAAAATCGAAGACGTCCGCGTTCGCGTCGATCCGTTCCTTGTGGACGGATTTCGGGATGGTGACGATTTCGCGCTGCAACTCCCAGCGAATGGTCACTTGTGCGGGGGACTTCCCATACTTCTTGCCCAGCGCGATGATCTCGGGAACTTCATTCACGCGGCCCTTCATGATGGGCGCCCACGCCGTCACGTGTATGGTGTGTTTGCGGCAGAACTGTATAAGTTCAGGCTGCTGAAGCCGGGGATGAAACTCGATTTGATCTACCATCGGCATGACCTGGGCCGAACCCATCAAGTCCTCCAGGTGGTGCTCAAGAAAATTACTCACGCCAATCGCGCGGGCGCGCTTGTCCGCATAAATCTTTTCCAGCGCCCGCCAGGTCTCCTTGAACTTACCCTTCACCGGCCAGTGCACGAGATAGAGATCGACATAGTCCATGCCCAGCCGCTTCAGGCTTTCATCAAACGCCCGCAGCGTGTTGTCGTATCCGTGATCGCCGTTCCAGACTTTGGTCGTGACGAACACCTCCGCGCGCGGCACGCCACTGGCCCGAATTCCCTCGCCCACGCCCCGTTCATTGCCATAGATTGACGCCGTGTCCACGTGGCGATAGCCCCGCGCCAGCGCCCACCGCACCGCATTGACCGTTTCCTCCCCCTCCTGCGTCCGCCACACGCCCAACCCAAACCACGGCATCGCAACGCCGTTGTGCAGCGTGGCGGCGTCTGTAATTTTGGTAATACTCATAGTTGCTTCTTCTCCGTTCACCTTGGATGACCGAATTGTAGCGGTCACTTCGCCCGCTGCGCCAGAAGTTCCAGCGCCTGGATTCGCACCTGGTCCGCCAGGGTCCTGTCCAGTGGATCGCTCCACTGCATCGAGGGCAGATACCCTTCATCGCACACGCGCGTGGGCATTGTCTTTAGGAATTCTTCCGCGGCGGCAATCCATGCGGGGTCACCCTGGCTTTCACGCGCGGCTTCGAGTGCATCGTCGAGCATTGCCAGGGTCTCGTAATCTTCGATTCCCTCGCGACAGGCCTCTAAATGCTTGCCGGGAGTCACGGCAGTCTTGTCGATGAACAGGGGCGTATAGGCGCTGCGTTGCGCGGCGTATTCGTTCCAGGAGTACGCGCCGCCGGAATCGCCGAAGGCCCAGAAGTATTCCGCGGTAGCGCCGTAGCGCCAACAGTCCCACGCCTGGAGACGATGATAGCTGTACGGATCGAGTGTGCGCACGGGGCCGCTGCACGAGTAAAACTCGAGCGCCGTATCCTTTGCGCGGTCCTCAACAAACAGTTTCCGATATTCCATGTCCGCCGCGAGGAAAATCTGGCGGTTGGGGCAGAGGATGTCGCACGATTCGAGCATGGAGCGGTCGGCCTCGGTGGCGCTGCGGAAGACGGGATCTTCCCAGACACGCAAATCGGACGCGCTCCGCCGCACGGCGCGCGCCCAGGCCGTCACGAGCATCTGGTCTTCGAGTTTCGAGGGTTCGTCCAGCAACAAAAGACCAAAACGGCGTGAATTGTTGGCGTTCGCCACGCGGATCTGGCGCGCCCAGAAGACGCACCAGTCGCGCACCGCCTGCTCAAAGGCATCGCTCCCCGGTTCGAAGGGCAGGGTGCCGGGCGACACTGCGACGAACACGCGGTATTGATCTGCGTCGACCCAGGCATCCATCCATGCGTCGAACAGCGTGGTGTCCGGTTCCTCCGTCATGTTGCCGGCCG
The DNA here is from genome assembly GCA_016182645.1 of Candidatus Hydrogenedentota bacterium. Taxonomy (GTDB): domain Bacteria; phylum Hydrogenedentota; class Hydrogenedentia; order Hydrogenedentales; family JACPGD01; genus JACPGD01. The sequence goes on from JACPGD010000084.1 coordinate 4,691, forward strand.
CGTCATACTTGCCCCACGGCATCGAAGCCGCCGTGGCCCAGGGCGTGTCCACGAAGTATTCCCGCAGCAGCGCAATGAGCGCGGCGCGGTTCTCCGGTGTGACTTCGTACTGGCTCATCACGTCGGTGTAATCCCAGCCGCCGAAGTGGAGCCGCGGCTTGGGCGGAAACTTGATGGGGTAGACGTGCAGCCGCAGCGGCAGCCGCGCCTCGAGTCCCGGCGCCATCACGTGAATGCTTCCCTCGTATGTTCCGGCCGTCACGTCGGGCGGACACAACGTCAGCCACACCTGCCGTGTTATCCCCGCGGCCACGGGGATGCGATAGCTCCCGTTCCCCCGCGGTGCCTCGGGCAGCGCGGCCGCCACGGGCACGCCGGCGTTGGTGTCGGTCCAAACCACTTCATGCACGCGGACATAGCCGGGGTTGGGTCCGCCCGGCAGACCTTCCACCTGGACGCTGACGTCCAGAGGTCCCTCAGTGGCGTTGCTGATATTGAAGGAGGCGGCCCGGTATTCGCCCTGCATGCAATGCACGTCCAGGGCCGGCGCGGCCTCTTTTGGCGGCGCCCCAAGAAAGGGAAGCGCGTCCCACAAGCCGGACTGCCAGAGAGTCACGGGCGACTGGCCCTGCGCGCGCCAAAGCGCCGCCTGCAAGGCGAGCACGCGTTCATGCAGCGGATTCAGCGGGAGGATCGCACGCATTTCGGGCGAGTATTCGGGCGTTGATGTGGCTACTTCTTGCGCCAGCGCGCCTGCCTGTGCGCTCAGCGTTTCTTTCGCGGCGCTTTCGATTTCCGCCACCGCCATGGCGGAGCGGATGGCCTCCAGATCGCGCGTGAGCCGGCGGCGAATATAGGCCTCGCCCGTCAATTGCGCGACCCCCTCCCGCACGTTCGCCACAGCCCCGCCCGGCAGCGGCTGGGCCAGCCAGGCGGGATCGCCCGCAAACACTTCCACCTCGTCCGTAAAGACGAAGGGCTGGTTCACGATGGCCAGGGCCACGTAACG
>JACPGD010000085.1 GCA_016182645.1 Candidatus Hydrogenedentota bacterium
GGCGCGCCGCCATGAACAGGTGGTGCGGCCACACCTCCTGCGCGGTAGGACTTAGCGTATCGAACACCATCTCCCGCGACAGCGTGTTGGTAGCGGGCGCCGGTCCTGTTTGGGGTCGGAACCAGGCCACCAGCAGCAGTGCGGCCAGCGCCAGCAGTCCCCCGGCTGCCGCGGCGAAGCCAATGTTCCTCCCCGCGGCAGATTTCAGAAACAGTCTCACACGGCTCTTGCGCAGTACTTGCCGTCCGCGCGGGAACGGTTGCCGCATCGCCACGGTGCGGCGTCCCGCTCTGCTGGACGAAGCCGCCTCCGGCGCCCGCGAAAGCCGTTCCAGCGCCTCGCGCGCGTGCTGCGGCCGGGCCAGCGGATCAGGCCGCAGCAACCCATCCACGAGCTCGCCCAACTCGGGAGAGATGTCCGGCGCCAGTTCCGCCAGCCGTGGGGCGGGCCGCTCGATCATTTGCTTGATGAGGGCCAGGGGCGTCTGGGCGTCATAGGGCAGGCGCCCGGCGATCGCTTCAAAAAGCACCGTTCCCACGGAATACAAGTCCCAGGCGGCGGTCGGCTCCGCCCCTTCCCATGCTTCCGGCGGCGCATACATGGGGGTGCCGACAAACAGGCCGGACGAGGCCCACGTGACCACCGAACTGGCGTGGAAATCCGCCAGGAGTTTGGCCAAGCCAAAATCCGACAAGAGCGCGTTTCCCAACGGTGAGATCAGAATGTTGTTCGGTTTGACGTCGCGGTGCACGATGCCTTTGTCGTGACACCAGGCAAGCGCCTCAAGAATGTCCCCCAGGTAGCGCAACGCCTCTTGCAGGCTGAGCTTCGACCCGGCCAGCGTGCCCCCCTCAATGAAGTCCATGGCAATGGCCAAGTCATCACCGATAAGATCCAGCGCATGGACAGGGACGATATTGGGATGTTTCAGGCCGGCGATGGTGCGCGCTTCCTGGCGGAACCGATGAATGAAATCTTCGTCGGCCGCAAATCCGCGATGGAGGACCTTTAGCGCTATCTGCCGGCACAGATCTTGATCTTCGGCAAGGTAGACCAGTCCCATGCCGCCGCGTCCGACGACCCGGAGAATCCGATACTTGCCGAACGTCGCCCCCGGCCCCAATGCGATCACCGGAATCTCCCCCGTTGGCGTCCCTTCCAGACAGTATTAGAGCATGGATTAGATAATACTAAACATTTGGCAAAAAGAGAAGCGAAAGGAGAACAAGAATCGGATTTCTCGGGGTGCTCCAAGAATCCGGGGTGCGACTCTACGTTACCGGCATCGTTTTCCGGAATTCGAGGCGTCCAGTCACTATGCCGGGCGCTACGAAAGTCACCAGAATTCAGGAGGTTCTTCCTAAACCTGCACACTCTTCCCCTGGAGGCGCAGAACCTGGTGGCCGTTCACCACAGACCGCTCTAGAATTCTTCGGTGTTCTTTCTGGGAAGTAACAGATAACTGGTGTCGTACACCAAACGGCTGAACCAGCCTTTGCGGGGTCTTCGTCTCACTTCAAGCACCGTGTAACCCCAGATATTGAGCAGCCACCAGACCCGCAGTCGTGAACTGGTCCTGAGTGCGGGACTCTTCGGAATGCCGTACCGCGTCACGTCATCTGCCTCCTTGGTGAAGACCTTTTAGTAGCCCTTCTCCTAACTCCTAACTTGTTCACTGCCTTCCCTTGTGTAGAGAGTATACCATACTCCCGGATTTTGTATAGCTTCTTCTACATAACGTTCGGTAAGCGATGTAAACTCTTGATCTATCTCATGTTGTAAGCAAGCGGTAGGCCAGTTGGCCCGTGATGAGGAGCAACATGCCCGCCATGGCGATGCGCCGCCGGCGCAGCGTCAAATGGTGGTTAATCCAATAGCCGAGAGGCGAACCAAGCTGGGCGCCGAGAAAGAGCAGAGGCGCCAGAGGAAGGTAAACATGGCCGATGATCCAGGGACTGGGGTATACGGGTTCGGCCTGCAGGTGCGCGATGCTTCCGGCAATGCTGGTGAATACCATCACAGCATTGGACAGCCCCACCACCCGCTCATTGGAAATGATCCCCGCCATCAACGCCAGCGGAATGAGCACGGCCCCGCCCCCGGTGCCGGTGGCGCCGCCGGTGAGGCCGGCCAGGAGGCCAATGAGGAGCGTCACCAGAGTGCGGCGGCGGACCTGGTCGGCATGGACTTCCACCTCGCGCAGGAAGAACGTGCGGACCGCAAGGAGGGCCAGCAGCACGATGAAGAGAAAGAGTACGACTTCCCCCGTAAGGAGTGACGTGACATACGCGCTGAGATAACTACCAGCGACGGAGCCAAGGGTGAGGACCGCGCCAAGCCTCCATGGTTTGCCTGGCCCACGATTTTGATAGAGCGCATTCTGCAGCGAGACGAAGATGATGATGAAGAGGCTCGCCCCCTTTGCCGTGTGCACGTCCATCCCCGGCACGAAGGCGAGAAACGCGGGCACCATCAGCACGCCGCCCCCCAACCCCAAGGCCCCGCTGAAGGCACCCACACCGACGCCCAGGAGCGTGAGTTCAATTCCATACAAGAGATCGGCGAGGGTCATGCGAGGCTTTCATCGTTGTGGCTGCGCGGAAGCAGAGTGTAGCAAAGGCGTGAAGCATCCCAAAATCCAGACTTGATGATGGCTGATCTCCATCCCTTCTTGCTCCCCGGCGGCGTTCTAAACTCAACGGAGGGATTGTCAATCACCAATTTTTGATGTATGCTCAAGACATCTTAATTCTAGCGGACCTGGACTTGGAGATGTGTGCGACTCGACAGGGCGCGTGCGTATGGCAGGGTGCAAGCCTCGTTCATCTGGGTGGAGTGGGTTTCGTTGGATTCATAGGGAATTCCTGTGTAAGGTTCCGTCATTTCTAATTGTCCTTACTTGCCTGACGACGCCTGCCACCGCGGACTCCTACTTTCAATTCACCCGCATGACGCCCACGCTTCAACAGCCGTGGTACTTCAACTTTCCCTATGGCGTGGTGGTGGACGACGCGGGCAACGTCTACATTGCAGATACGTTTAATGACCGGATTCTAAAACTCACTAGCGATGGCATATTTATATTCGCGTTTGGCAGTGAAGGCAGCGGCGACGGCCAGTTTTTCCGCCCCCATGACGTGGCGGCGGACAGTGCCGGGAACCTTTACGTTGCAGATAGAGACAATCATCGCATCCAAAAATTCAGCCGTGACGGCGTCTTCCTGGCAAAGTGGGGCACAAACGGCGGTGGCGACGGCCAATTTCGGCGTCCCTACGGCGTGGGCGTCGATAGTGAAGGCAATGTCTACGTCGCCGACACAGACAACCTTCGCATCCAGAAGTTCAACGGTGACGGCGAGTTTATTGCCAAGTGGGGAGTCGGCGGCTTTGGTGGCCCTCAGGACGTGACCGTGGACGGCCTGGGCAATGTCTATGTCGCCGACACGGGAGAACATCGCATCCAAAAGTTTACTTGCGCTGGCACATTCCTGACGGAATGGGGTGCAGGAGGAGGAGGCAGCGGTGATGGAGCTTTTTTGTATCCCACGGGCGTGGCTACGGATCAATCGGGATACATCTATGTGGCGGACAGTGTGAACGCCCGCGTCCAGAAATTCACCGGCGATGGCGACTTTGTGGCGAAGTGGGAAAATCCAGGTGATGGTAACGGCCAGTTTAAGACACCAGTTCGGATTGCCGTGGACGGCGCAGGCGACGTCTACGTCACAGATACATGGAACCCACGGATTCAGAAGTTCAGTAGTGAAGGCGTTTTCAAGACAAAGTGGGGTAGCCCAGGCGGCGGTGACGGCGAGTTCTACTATCCCTGGAGCGGCGCCGTGGACAGTGGTGGCATTGTTTACGTGGTCGATTCATACAATCATCGCGTTGAGAAATTCACCAACAATGGTGTTTACCTGTCCCAGTGGGGCAGTTCGGGCTCTGGCGACGGCCAATTTAGTTACCCGACTGGCGTGGCACTTGACAGCTCGGGTTATGTCTACGTTGTGGGGCCCTACCAGGCGCGGGTCGAAAAACTTACCAGCGAAGGCGTTTTTGTGGCGAAATGGGGCAGTGGAGGCACAGGCGATGGGCAGTTCTTTCATGCCTTTGGGATTTCCGTCGACAGTGACGACAACATATATGTAGTTGATTCAGAAAACCGGCGTGTCCAGAAGTTCACCAACAACGGAGTTTTCGTTAGGAAATGGGGCAGCCTCGGCAGCGGTGACGGTCAATTCCGGTATCCCACAGGCATCGCGGTGGATGGCATGGACGACGTCTATGTCGCTGACAACAATAACCATCGCATTCAGAAGTTCTCTAGTGATGGCAGCTTCCTTACAAAATGGGGCACGGAAGGGGGTGGTGAGGGCCAGTTCCGATACCCGGCAGGCGTGACGGTGGACGAGAGAGATTTCGTCTATGTCGCTGACTCCGGCAATCATCGCATCCAGAAGTTTACCAGCGACGGCAGTTTCGTAGAGACATTCGGCACGTTCGGCAGCGAGGTCGCTAATATCAATAACCCGCAGGGGCTGGCGGTGGCCGCTGTGAACAATGTCCCCCACATCTATGTCGCCGACTCCTCAAATCATCGTCTGCAGATGTTTATGGAACTTCCAGCACCGCCTATCAGCAGATCTATCATCGTCGCTGCGGGCGGGGCCTTCCCCGGCAACAATCTGTGGAGTGCGACGCAGTTGTGCGCAAATTTTGCCTATCGCACGCTGACCTACCAGGGCTTCACGAAAGACACCATCCAATACGTTTCGTCGGACCTGGATCTTGATCTTGACGGCAATGGTGTCGCCGATGATGTTGACGCCAATGCGACGAATGCGAAC
>JACPGD010000086.1 GCA_016182645.1 Candidatus Hydrogenedentota bacterium
GCTTTCGCGTCCGCGGCGTGCGCGCGGGTTTCACCGCGACCTTTCTACGCCGCGTGTTTGTTTTAGTAAGCATGATTGGGGCATTCCTATGGTTTACATCATGAGAGAGGCCCACCGATTGCCGGCGTGCGGGACAGCTTGCCGGGAATTGTAGAGGGGCGCGGGGCACCATTCCAGTTTGCGAATTCGGCGGTACACCGCTTGCCCTGCTCGACTGACAATCCGAAAACTTCAATCGCGCCAAGACCGGCGCGCCTCTCGACGACATCCACAGCCCCGCCGGCTGCGCCGACTACCACCCGAAGGGCATGGGCCAGCCCGTAAGCTGCGAAGCCTGCCATGATGACAGCCGCACGGGATTCCCGCCTCCGGGCGCGGAGCCGGAGACGCCGGGGAAGACGGACGTCACACCTCCGACTTGAAAGAGCACGGCATTTGCGCCAATGATCCGAGCAAGCCTGAATGGCACAGGAATTCGCTAGAGCGGCGAGCGAGATGACACTAGCTGCGGTAGAAATGCGCGCGCAATTCAGACCCTGCCACCATTATTATAGGAGTGGCCCCCCGCCAAATCCCGTGCACGTTCGCGCCCTAGAGTGAGATTTCGATACCTTCGCGGCGAGCGATCTCGAGGATTGGTCTCGAGTCGTCGACTTCCCATTCGTGTTCCCCGCAGGGGATTGGCTCAATGCGGGAATCCAGATGGACAGATGCTCTCCATAGCTCGCGAACAATATCGTCTGGTCTGCCGGAGTCGAATTCGGGAGCAAGCACAATCAGGTCGATATCACTCCATTTATCGGCGGTGCCGCGAGCATACGACCCAAAAAGTACCGCACGGCGCGAATGGATACCTCGATCCGGAAGTGAAAGAAGGTATCTTTTCACCGTATCCACAACGGTTTCATTGTCTAGAGTTGCTGCTTCAGCCATTCACACAATCTCTTGGCACCACGGATACTTTCGAGTACGCTTTCCGGTTTTGACATGGGAGCGTCCAGTTCCCGATACCTACTTTCCAGTTGATACTTGTTGAATTCCCCAAAAAATTCCACTTGTTCTGGTGACAATGAAAGACCGGCGAGTTCACCAAGTCGTTTCAAATCATGGGTACGTGGAGGGATGTCTTTGGACACGCGGGTCACGTGCGCCTTGAGTGTTTTCTCAAGCGCCAAGTGGGCGGCAAAAGCCGCAAACGCGTACCGTTTTTTTTCCAACAGCGCATCCGCGTCTTCCCAGGCTTCGCCCGCGCCCTGTAGCCAATGCTGGATGTGTTTCTCGACGTTTACTGCCATGCCCCGGGCTTCCTGGCGTCATTCTAGCACATCAAGAAGCCGTGCGACCCTGTGAGGTCTGCGGGACGCTACGGAAGCTGGAATACGTTACCGAAGTTACGAAATCGAGGGCTTAGTGTCCCGAACTTGCGCATCTGAAAAAACTCAGGAAAGTCCACCCTTGCTGGTTGCCATTTCCGAAACATCAGGCTCTTCCTCTGTCCGGCGGCGCCAGTAGGCGGCGAGGAGGCTGGCAGTGAAGATGCAGACGAAGACAAAGATGGCAGCCGGCATGGCGGCTTCCTGGCCGAGGTGCTTGAGGGCAAGTACGGCGCCGAGACCGGCGTTTTGCATACCGACTTCGATGGCCAGCGTTCGGCGCCGGGCGCGGGACATGCGGAAGAGCCAGCCCGCGGCATAGCCCATGATGAGGCCGAAAATGTTGAGTATGAGGCACGCCACGAGGACGATGCCGGTCATTTGCACGAGGGAGTCGCGGTTGCCTGCCACGACGAGCGCGCAGATGAAAACGATGAACGTGGCGGACAGGGCGGGAAAAACGGGGAGGACGCGTTCGATCTGCCTGCGAGCGATGGCGCGAAGCGCAAAGCCGGCCAGGAGGGGAAAGACGACCATGACGCAGACGTCCCAGAACATCTGGCTGAAGGGGACATCGATTCGGGCGCCAGCGAGGAGGAGGGTCAGACCCGGTGTGAGTACTGGCGAGAGAAGCGTGGACACCGTGGTCAGGGAGATGGCGTAGGCGGTGTCGGCCTTGGCGAGGTAGGTGATCACGTTGCCAGCCATGGCGTCGGGCGCGGCGCCGGTCAAGATCAGCCCGGTGGCAATGGGGCCAGGCAGGTCGAGCAGCCAGGCGATGGCAAAGGCGCTGAAGGGCATGACGAGGAACTGCGTGGCCGCGCCAATGGCAACAATGCGCGGCTGGCGGGCAATGTTCCGGAAGTCCTCGGGATGCAGCGTGACGCCGATGCCAAACATGGTGACGGCGAACAGCCATGTCATGTGGTTCTTCATGGTCAGGAAGGGAGCTGGAAAGAGGTATGCGAGGACGCCGAAAACGATGACCCAGAGGACATAGGTGCGTGTGTAGAGCGAGATCCAGCGCATGGAAAGGCTGTAGACCGTAGACTGTAGGAAGAGGGGACCGTTGACGCCAACCCATACGGTACGATTTACGGCGGTGCGCAGTCAATGCGGGGTAGTGCCGCGCTGTCCGAGCGCGGCACTTTTTCGCGCAGGGAAGGCGAGGAGGAAGGAGACCTACGGTCGGCGCCGTGGCGCGGTCGGGAGACCGGCCACAGCGGGGGGAGACCGGCCACAGCAGTCGGGAGGTCAGCCACAGCGGGAGCTGGGTGAGTTCAGATCTTCGAGAGACGCATCGGACGGATCGGTCGGATCGGACTGATCGGACGGGTTGAATGGGGAGAGCCCAGCCCGTCACAGTTTGTAACTCGCAGCCAGCTACTGGCAACCCGCAACCCGCAACTCGGCGTCAGCCGCCGAAGGGGGGCGCGGTGATGAAGGGGGAATGCCAGTCGTAGCGGGTGGCGTAATCGGCGAAGGTGTAGGTGAGCATAATCATGAACCAGAACAAGCCGGCGCCGGCGAAGGCCCAGGTGAGTTTGCTGCTCCAGCGGACGTGCATGAAGATAAGGGCGATACAGGTCATCTTGGCGCAGGCGATGATGAGCGCGGCGGCGAGGTTGAGGACATTGTTGCCGAGGTGGATGTAGTAGACGGCGACGGTCAGGGCCATGAGTACGCCGAGGACGGTCAGGTTCATGGCGTAGACCTTCGGCGTGACAATGTGGGGCGCTTCGTGGATGTGTTCTTTGAGGTGATGTTCCATGGGGAAGTTCCGAGTCCTGAGTTAAGAGCCGACGGAAGAGACTAATGACCTCCGGCCTGGGGGATCAGGTAGTACATCGGGAAGAGAAAGACCCAGACGATGTCGACGAAGTGCCAGTAGAGGCCGAAGTTCATGATGGTCATGTAACGCTGGGGGCCGAACTTGTCCATCCAGGCCATGGGGATGAGGACCAACAGGATGGCGAACCCGATGATCATGTGAAAGGCGTGCATGCCGGTCATGAGGAAATACATGAAGAAGAACAGTTCAAGCGGCCCCTGTTGGGCGAAACTCGCGAGCTTGCCGTAGTGGTGGTCTGCGGGGTTGGGTCCCCAGTGGCTTCCAGGAAAGACTCCGGCATCAATCTTGGGGCTGTACTCCCAGATCCATTTGACGGTGACGAACGTGATCCCCAGGACGAGGGTCAGAATCAAGAAGTACACCACGCGCTTGCTGTTCCCGATTTGGGTGTTGTACACCGCCAGGGCGACCGTGAAACTGCTCAGTAGCAGCACCACGGTGTTGAAGGCGCCAATCGGGATGCTGAGCGAGCCGCTGCCCATCGACCAGGCATCCGGGTACATAAAGCGGTTGACGGCATAAGCGCAGAAGAGTCCCCCGAAGAACATGACTTCCTGGGCCAGGAAGAGCCACATGCCCAGGGTGGCAGCCTCTTTCTGTTGCTCCATCGACTCGAAGTGGTGAGCAAGATAGGGATTGTGCCCGGCGTGGGAGTGTGCGCTAGTCGACAATGCTCGTCTCCTCGCCCGTGTAGGCATAGGCATCATGCGTGACCACGGGCGTCTTGTCAAAGTTGTGGGGCGAAGGCGGAGAAGTAGTGGCTTCCCATTCGAGGCCGCGGGCGCCCCAGGGATTGCTGCCGGCCGGCGGGCCATACTTAAGCGACCAGAGGAGATAGAAGACGGGGATGGTGAACCCGATGCCGAGAATGGTGGCGCCGGCCGTCGAGAAGACGTTCATCACCTGGAAGTCGGGGTGGTAGGAGTGGTAGCGGCGCGGCATGCCCGTCCAACCGACGATAAACTGCGGGAAGAACGTGAGGTTGAACCCCACGAACACGATGATGGCGCAGACTTTTGAAATCATCTGCGGGTACAACACCCCCGTGATTTTTGGCCACCAGAAGTGCAGCCCCGCGAGATATGCCATGACCATGCCGCCGACCATCACGTAGTGGAAGTGCGCGACCACGAAGTAGGTGTCATGCAGGGGAACGTCGAGGCCGATGGCGCCCAGGAAGAGGCCCGTGCCGCCGCCAATGGCGAAGAGGCCGAGGAAGCCGATGGCGTAGAGCATGGGCGTTCCCCAATAGATGTTGCCTTTGTAGAGCGTGGCGACCCAGTTGAAGATCTTGATGGCGGAGGGGACCGCGACAATCAAGGTGAGCAGCGAGAAGACCGTACCCGCGTACATCCCCTGGCCGCTGAGATAAAGGTGATGGCCCCAGACCAGGAACCCAATGATGGCGATGGCGATGCTGGAGAAGGCGATGAATTCATAGCCGAAGAGCCGGTTGCGGGAGAAGCAGCCGATGACTTCGCTGATCACGCCCATGCCCGGAAGAATCATGATGTACACGGCCGGGTGGGAGTAGAACCAGAACATGTGCTGGAAGAGCACGGGATCCCCGCCGAGGAACGGATCGAAGATGCCCACGCCCCAGACGCGTTCGACGGCGACGAGGAAGAGGGTGATGGCCACGACGGGCGTGCCGAGCACCTGGATGACGCTGGTGGCATACGCGCCCCAGATAAAGAGGGGCAGGCGGAACCAGGTGAGGCCCGGACAGCGCATCTTGTGGATGGTGACCATGAAGTTGAGGCCGGTCAGGATGCTCGAGAAGCCCGCGACAAAGGCGGCCATGGCGGCGAGAAACACGCTGGTGTTCGAGTAGGTCGTGCTGAGCGGGGTGTAAAAGGTCCAGCCGGTGTCGAGGCCACCCGTAATCGAGACGATCAACCCCATCGTGCCGCCGAGGATGAAGATGTACCAGCTCAGCAGGTTGAGTTTGGGGAAGGCCACGTCCTTCGCGCCGATCATCAGGGGGATGAGGAAATTGCCGAGCGTGGCGGGAATCGACGGGATCAGGAAGAAGAAGATCATAATCACGCCGTGCAGCGTGAAAAACTTGTTGTAGGTGTCGGCATGCAGGAGGTCGCCTTCGGGCGTCAGCAGTTCGAGACGGAAGATGCCCGCGAAAATGCCGCCGAGCAGGAAGAAGACGCTGATGGAGAC
>JACPGD010000087.1 GCA_016182645.1 Candidatus Hydrogenedentota bacterium
ATGGATCTCTTCACCATTGCGGACGCCTTCCTCCAGACGAACTTTACCTGCCTGCCCGTGCTCGACAATGAGAAGCTGGTTGGCTGTGTCTGCCGGCGCCGGATGCTGGCCGCGATTACCACGCTCCAGCAACAGACCGACGCCCACCGGGCCACTGCGCTCGAACTGAACAAGCTCGTGACCCGGCTCGAAGGCGCCCCGCTTGCCCGCATCCTCGTCCTGCGCAACAAGCCGCACTCCCCCCTCTACAGGGTCTGAGTTTATCGGGGAGCGGCTCGCGGGCAGGGCTGCCTTCTTGGAATAGTGCCTACAGCCTCTTCTTGGGTCCCATGATGGTCAGGACGTGGCCGTCGGGATCGCGGAAACTGATGCCGAATTCCTTGTCGGTGAGTTGCCGGATGGTGTTGATAAAGGTGACGCCGCTCTGTTTGAGGGCGGCATGGACCGCGTCGATGTCTTCCACGCGGAAGACCAGTTCCGACATGTACAGGTTCTGCGGAAAGTCCGCCTTGGGCAAGTGCTGCAACGCCAGCGTGACCCCGCCGGCATTGATGTAGGCCCAGTTGCCCATCTGGGCCTGGACCGGCAACCCAAGGGTCTCGCCGTAAAACCGGAGCGACCGTTGTAAGACCCGGACTACAAGGACAATCACGTTAAGTCTTCCGATGGGGCCCACCGCAGCCATGCTCCCGACCCTTTCTTGATTTCCGTGGCGCCGCTTGGTTTCAACACAAGTGTCACTGGAAATTGTGCGAATTTCCCTAAGCATTGGCAAATTCTTGGCGACAAAGGGCGCGGGCTGGAATTTTTCTATTGCATAAATCGTCTAAATTGAAGTATTTTACGGCAGGCCGGGGGCACATTCTGTGCATAACGGTGTTCTTTAAGCGGGTTTTGTGGCGGACCGCCGGGCGGTTGCCGCAGGGACCGGGGAGGATGCCAGTGAAACACTATCTTACCAGACGCGCGAGCGAGAGCACTCGCCACCGACGAACCATGCCTGTCCTCCGGTTGTCGCGCCGCGCGTCCTGTTTCTACTACCACCCTCGAATTTGATTTCCGGCGCGATCGCCACCCCTTCTCAATTCAGTTTTCCATCTGCTCATCTTATGGGGTATTTCGCCATGGGAATCGTCCGCAAACCCAAAGTCACCGAAGTCACCGCGATGAAGAACCTTCTGGATCGCGCCGTGAAGGAGGGGAGTGTCCTCCCGCGGGCACTGCCAGAGCTGTATGAGAATGTCCGGGACTTCTTCGTCTATGTGGATGAAGCGGGGCTCGGCGGGTGCGTTGCGTTGCACATTGATATGGCTGACCTGGCTGAAGTTCGCTCCCTGGTGGTGCGGGAAGACATCCGGGGACAGGGCGTGGGCGAACAACTGCTCGAAGCCGTCTTGAACGAAGCGCGCTACTTGCAGATCGCGCGGGTCTACGCCCTGACGCGCGTGCCGGGATTCTTCGTGAAGAACAGCTTCTATTCCGTCGACAAGAGTGAGCTGCCCTACAAGGTTTTCAAAGACTGCATGCGGTGCCGGCTCTTTCCCGGTTGTGACGAAGTGGCCATGGTGCGCGACCTCGGCCGGGAGACGAGCGTTGCAGCGCAGGACGCGGCCGGTTGTGACGCCTTTGCGGTTGAGGCACGCTGATGGTGCTCCAGGGCACACTCGGATTTCTGGGCTTTGGTAACATGGGCGGGGCCATTCTCCAGGGCCTGATTGAATCCGAGGTGCTGACGGGCAAGCACGCCATCGTGTATGACCCCGATCCGGCGAGGCGTGATCTGGCGCAGCATCTTGGCGCGGCGGCGGCACAAACACCGGCCGAACTGGCATCGAAATGCAACGTCCTGCTGCTGGCGGTGAAGCCGCAAACGATGGAACTGGCCTTGCGCGAGGTGCGCCCCGCGCTGCGCGAAGGCACCTTGGTTATCTCCATCGCGGCGGGACTCTCCATCCCCTGGCTGCACGAGCAGTTGGGCACGGGCATGCGAATCATCCGGGTCATGCCCAACACGCCCGCCCTGTGTCACGCCGGCGCGGCCGGAATTGCGCTGGGGCCCGGCTGTACGGAGAGCGATGCCGCCGTGGCGCGCGGCATTTTCCGGGCCGTCGGGACGGCGGAAATGGTGGAGGAATCCGCCATGGATGTGGTGACGGCGGTCAGCGGCAGCGGCCCCGCCTATTTCTTCTACATGGTAGAATGTCTGGTCAAGGCCGGGGTCTCGGAAGGGCTGCCCGAGGAGGTTGCCACGCGCCTCGCCACGCAGACGCTCGTGGGGGCGGGGATGCTCATTCACGCCACAGGCGAACCGGCGTCCGTCTTGCGGGCGAAGGTGACGTCCAAGGGGGGCACCACAGAGGCCGCGCTCCGGCAGATGCAGGACGATAAGTTTGAGGACGTGGTGCGGGCCGCGGTGGCCGCCGCCGCTGCACGCTCCCGGGAACTTGGCCGCTCCGGCTGATTGCAGGGTGGTTTTAATCGCATGCCACGTGGATAATCGGACCGTCCGGACGGATCGGACCAATCGGGCGGAAGCAAGCGTCAGCCTGCAAGAATAGAGTGAGCCATCCAGCGAAGGAGTCGCGTGCATGCGCAAAGATCGTGTCGTGGGCGAGGTGCTTGGGGAAGAAAAGACTCTCTCGCCCAGCGACTTCTACAACACCGACTTCAAGACCGCCATGATGGGCGGCTATGACAAGAAAGAGGTTGACGCCTTTCTCGAGCGCGTAGGCGACGTGTTCGAGGCGCTCATCACCCAAGTGCGCGAACTCAAGGAAGAGATTGAACAGCAGCGCGATCGGATCGAATCCTCGCGCGAGATGGAAAGTACACTGCGCAACGCCCTCGCCAGCGCCCAAAAATTTCACGAGGACACGCTCGACAGCGCCCGGCGCGAGGCCGCGGCCATTCGGGAACAGGCCAAGGTGGCGCTCGCACGTGGCCGGCAACGCGCGCGCGAGTTGCCCGACGGGTTGCGGCGAGAGATTGGTCAATTGGAAAGCGAACGTGAGCAATTGCGAGCGGATCTCAGTGCCGTTCTGAAGACCCATGAAGCCCTGCTAATCAATATTCCGCGGGCCGAAGAGTTCGAGACGGAGTTGGACGCTAAAGACTTGGACGCGGCCGAATTGGAGGCCGCCGGCGTGGAACCGGAGTCAGGCTCCGGGGAACCCTGGCCGGACGAGCAGGATTAAGGTGAAATGGAGCGGACGGAGCGGTCGGATCGGATCGATAGGACGTTTCAACTCTTCCGATCAGTCCGATCCGACTGATCCGTCCGATAGGCCCTCCAAACAGGTCAAACTCGAATAGATGCCGCCCAGGTTCGTCTATGTTTAAGCAAAGGAATTTCACATGCTGTCCTGGCTGATCGCCGCCATCGCCCTCGGTGCTCCCGCGGAGCCGGCTTCGCCGGCGCTGGAAGCTTTTTTCAATGAGTTTACGCAGAAGCGAGCGGGGGTCGCGTCATTGCGCGCGGAATATACGCAGACGGACGTGCTCCCGGAAGATACCAACAAGACGCGGGGAAAGCTGCTGTACATCAAGCCGCGCCGGATCATCCAGCAGAGTGAGGACCCGGTGAGTACGATATTGATGGACAACCGCCGGGGTTATCTTTATGAGCCCGAAATTCAACAGTTGCAAATTTTCGAAATCGAGGATGACCCGCAGTCCGATGTGCTCTTTCTTGGGTTTGACGAAGACATTCGAAAGCTTGAGGAGGCCTACGACGTGAAGCTGCTCACGACGGAGAACACGTCGCGCGGTCTTGTGATTACGCCGAAATTTGATCCCCACCGCGACCCGCTCTTCGAAGAACTCAACATTCTCTTCGAGGAAAAGAACCTGCTGCCGAAACGTATCGAGGTCATCAACGACGATGGCAGTAAGACGATTTATGAGGTGACCAACTATCAGATCAACGGCGCCGTCGATGCCGCCGAGACGCAGATTGCCCTGCCGGAAGGCACGAAGGTACTCGAGAACAACGAAGTCCGTGAGACAGCCGGACCCGGGGGACTGTTGCTGCCGGACCCGCTCTTGCCAGGGTCGGCCCAGTCATCTTCTGACAAGGAAAAAACGACGCCCGAGATTGAGGTGCGGCCGCTGGAACCGCTGACTCCCCCCGCCGACAACACCTCGCCCGCCGCCCCGGCGCCCGCAAATGCCGGAGCTGCAGAGTGAAGCACTTTGTACTTGCGTCGGCCTCGCCCCGCCGGCGCGCGTTGCTCGCCGCGCTCGGGCTTGAATTTGAGGTCGTGCCGAGTGATGCGGCCGAAGTGGACGAAGGCAGCGTTCCGGCGGCCATCGTCGAAGCCAACGCGCGCGCAAAACGCGACGAAGTGGCCGCCCGCCTGTCCCGCCCGGCGATCGTGATCGCCGCCGACACACTCGTCTTCCTGGACGAGCACGTACTGTCGAAGCCGCGCGACCACGACGAGGCCTGCGCTATGCGGCAACACGCACCAGGTGGTCACGGGTCTGGCGCTGATTGATTCGGAGACGGGCGCGGCCGTCGAGGGATCAGAAAGCACCGACGTGACCTTCCGCCAGTTGACGAACCAGGAGATCGAGCGCTTTGTGGAGGTGGTGAAGCCGCTCGACCGCGCCGGCGCCTACACCGTTGATGGGCCGGGCAGCCTGCTGGTCGCGCGATACGATGGGTGTTATCAGAATGTGCTGGGGCTGCCAATCGTGAAGCTCGACAAACTCCTGCGCGTAATCGGCGTGTCCCTCTTTAATCATCTCGATCCGGCCCGCGCGAAATTCCTGTGATGCCGGCTGGCACCCGCTGATTGAAGTCATCGCGTTGCGGTGGGTATAACCATGAGCAGCACCACAACTGCGAGGAGGAGTCATGGGGATCGTCTTGGGGCTTGATGTCGGGACCAGCGGCACGAAGGCCATTGCCATCAATGAGCACGGAGACCTGCTCGCCTCGGCCTTGGTCGAGTATCCA
>JACPGD010000088.1 GCA_016182645.1 Candidatus Hydrogenedentota bacterium
CGAGTTTCTGTTGCGCGTCCTGCAACATGGGAATGAGTGCCTCGCGCCGGGCATGAGGATACTTCCCCAAGACAGCGGTCAGCGCGGCCTCTTCCCGGCCGGTTCGTTCGGCAGTAAGCATGATGTTTTGGTTCCCCCGTAAAGTTGGTGCAGATCCGTCGGACTTGTCCGGCTAGTCCGACCGATCCGACCAGTCTTCTCCGATTTCCCCCTGACCCCAAGCGCGGGGCTGGAAGCCCCGGCGACGATTCTAGCGGCGCCCGAAGTACGCGACGCGCCCCAGGGACATCGTCATGTCCAAGTGCTCCACATAAACCCCCTCGGGCGCCCAGAGACGCACCGGTGCAAAATTCAAGATCCCCCGTATCCCCGCCTTGTACAATTCCGCCGCCACCGCCTGCGCTTCCGGCGCCGGCACCGCAATAATCGCCAGGTCTATCCCCTCCTGGCGGGCCACCTGGCCCAGCGAGTCCATCGCGTGAATGGGGCAGCCATTCACCACCCGGCCCACCTTCTGCGGGTCGGCGTCGAACGCCACCGCAATCGTGAACTGGGGGTGCCGGCCCACGAAGTAGGCCAGCAGCGCCCGGCCCAAATTGCCCACCCCCACCAGCGCCACCTTCTGCCGTTCCGGCGCATCGAGAAAGACGCTCAGGGCGGCGATCAGGTCCCGCACCGCGTAGCCGCGCGCCGGGCTGCCCATGTAGCCGAGCACCATCAGGTCGCGGCGCACCTGGGCCGCCGTCGATTTCGCGCGGGCGGCCAGTTCATGCGAGAAGACATAGCCGGCGCCTTCGTCGGCCAAGTCCTTCAGCAGGCGCCGATACAGGATCAGGCGCCCCACAACGCGTTCAGAGACCCCCATGGTCGACCCCGCCGATTCGTTGTGACGCGGGTAACGCTGTGAAACTTTTCACAAGGATTCTACCCCGCGCCAATGCCTCCTGTCAATGTAGCATATCCAACGTGCGCTGGCTAGCCCCCCTGGAGGAGAAACCGGATAAGGCCGGGGGCCTCTCATGTCGGTGGCCCTTGTATTACTTCTTATTGGCGCGCGCAGAATTTCCCCCGCGGACTTGTTCACCAAAGTTTTTCACTGAAGTTATTTTCTCCGTGCGCTCCGTGGTTAGACCGCTCACTTTCCCGGTTTCCATCTGCGTCTATCGGCGTCATCTGCGGTTGTCCGCTGCCGTCCATTTGGTTGCGGCTCTGCCCCGCTGTGCTCCCCGCTGTGCACTTCCTTCATCCTTCATCCCTTATGCTTCATCCTCCCTACAGCCTTCCGTCCCGCGTGTGCTATCCTACGCGGGGTTTGAACCTTCCGTTGGATGAACTCATTTTCTGAGGGGACTGCTGCGTATGAAAAAGAACGACACCATCTATCTGATCTCGAACGGGGACTTTCGGGATTCCGCCTGCGAGGTCTGTTGGCCGATGCAGGACACAACGCTGAAGGAGGTGCAGGCGGCGTTCAAGAAACTGGGGAAGAAGACGACCGTCGTGACGAAGTATGACGCGGCGCGCCGCCACGGGTTCATCACGAAGCAATGTGAAGGCACGGCGGTCTTCTCGAAGATCGAAGCCGAGGCGCCGGTGGTGATCGTCCTGAGTTGCTGGGCCTATGCGCACCATGTGACCGGGCCGTTGCAGACGCACCGGGGGCCAATCCTCCTGCTGGCGAATTTTGACGGGACGTGGCCGGGACTGGTGGCGCTGCTGAACCACGCGGGGACCCTCGAGCGCTTGAACGTGGCGCACAGCCGGCTCTGGACCGACAACTTCACGAGCGACGACTATTTCATGCAGAAGCTGGAGGAGTGGTGCCGCACCGGCAAAGCGGCCCACAGCACGCGCCATCTCACCGATGCCGCATCGCTGCGCATTGTGCCCAGCGCCGAAAAACTCGGACGCCAGCTTGCCGCGAACATCCGCAAGCACCGCCGCATCATGGGACAGCTCGATCCCGGCTGCATGGGGATGCTGAATGCCGTCATGGACCCTGCAAAAGTGGGCGCGGCGGGGATGCCCATCGAGTACCTGAACCAGTCGGACTTGCTGGCGGAGATGGAACTGGTGAGCGATGAGGAAGCACAGGGGCACCTGAATTGGTTGCTCAAGAAGGGCTGCAACTTTCATTGGGGCACGGACGGGTTCCAGGAACTGGTGCACGGGCAGGTGCTCTCGCAGATGAAGATGTACAGCGCGGCGGGACGCTTTGTGCAGCGCTATGGGCTGAGCACCATCGGTATTCCGTATCAGCTTGGCCTGGTGCGGCAATGCCCCGCCTCTGATTTGGTGGAAGGCATGCTCAACAATATGGATCGCCCGCCGATTAAAGACCCCGCAACGAAAGAGATCGTGCGGAAGGGGAAAGCCATCCCGCATTTCAACGAGACCGACCTGGGCGCGGGGATACCGCAGTTATTGATGCACGACATCTATGAAATGAAGGGGATGCCCACGGAAACGACCCTGCACGACGTCCGCTGGGGCCGCAAATGGGAAGGAAAGTTCGTCTGGGTCTTCCTCATCAGCGGCGCCGCGCCGCCTGCGCATTTCGGCGGCTGGAAAAAGACCCACGTGTACCGGCAGCCGCCGATGTATTTCCCCAAGGGCGGCGGCACCTGCTCCGGGATATCGAAGCCGGGGACAATCACTTGGGCGCGGTGTTACGAAGCGTACGGGACGCTCGGCATGGATTGCGGCCTCGGCGAAGTGATCGAGATGCCCAAAGAAGAAGTGCAGGACCGGCTCAACAAGACAACGCCTGTGTGGCCGATCGCGAACGTACATATTCCCGGCTATGACCGCAATGAGATGATGGCGACGCACATGTCCAACCACATTGTGATCGGCTATGGAGACATTTTGCAGGAGTTGATTGCGACCTGCCTGCAGTTGGGCATGAAGACCCGCGTGGCCGGGGACGTGCGGAACTCGTTGCGTTGACCCCAAGAGGACGGGCAATAAGACAGGGAGCGGGGCAGGATGCCCCGGCTGCGATGTGAACACCTGCGCCGCCGCGCGGCGTCCGTCGTCGGCGGCGCGGTCTCTTATAGGCCTTGTTCCGCTTGTCCTTGCTCTTCGCGCTGCACCTTGAGTTTGTCAATGTCCGCTTGCAGGACCGGGTGCTGAGACACGAAGTTGGCGAACGCACGGGGACTGGGGGCCGGATCCTGTTGAA
>JACPGD010000089.1 GCA_016182645.1 Candidatus Hydrogenedentota bacterium
GAAAGCATGGGGCGCCGTATTCTCTCTTGCATTCATGACTCACTCTTCCATGGCTGAAGAGCCGACCCTGCCACAATTCATCAAGCAGGTCGACATTGTCCACATGACGCACACGGACGTTGGCTTCACGGACCATCCGGCAGTCACGCGCGAGCAACAGATGCGGTACCTGGACATTGCCATTGATGGCGTCCTCGCGACCGAGGACGCGCCGGAGGAGGCCCGATTCGCCTGGACGGCGGAGGCCGCGCTGACGGTCGACGATTGGTGGCAGCGGAACACGCCGGAGCGGCGGCAGGACCTGCTGCGAGCGATCGGGACAGGGCGTCTCGAAATCACGGCGCTCGCCATGAACCAGACGTCCACCCTCAACGCAGCACAATGGCAAACGACGCTTCACTGGCTTCCGGACGAAGTCTGGACCGCGGCCCCGCCGAAAACGGGTATTCAGAATGACGTGAATGGATTTCCGCGGGCCGGCGCGATGGCGCTGCTTGACCGGAACGTCGAGAACCTTTTCATGGGCATCAACCCCACGAACGGCCAGGCGCCATTTCCCGTGCCCATGGCCTTCTGGTGGAAAATGCCCGACGGCCGCCGCCTTTTCGTCTGGCTCGGCGATTCGTATCCGAATGGCTTCTACTACTTCTTCAAGGACTCGTGGCGGCACGGGCCGGTGCCCGAGGCGACCGACACGCGCTACCGCCCGCCCCGCCGCGGCGAATTCTATCCCACCGATGAAACGTCGCTGCGCCAGGCCCAGGCCCGGCTGTGTGAACGGCTGCGCGCATTGGAAGCGCGCGGCTACGACTACGCGTCACTGCCGCTGTCGGTCACGAATGAATGGCGCATGGACAATGACCCGCCATTCCTCGGGCTGGCTGAATTTGTCGCGGCGTGGAACCGATTGGACCTGCAACCGAGGCTGCGCCTTAGCACGGTGTCTCAGGCCATTGCCAACGTGAAACCGCAGATCGCGGACCGGCTGCCGGAATACGAGGGCGAGTTCACCGATTGGTGGGTCAACGGCTGTGCTTCCGGGCCGCGGGAAGTCGCCGCTTCACGCCGGGCCAAACGCAACTTGGCGGCCGCGCTGAGTCCGGTGTGGGGAGAGCTTGACGCGAAGGCGCATTCCGCCGCCGATGCCATTTTGCGCCAACTCTGTATTTTCGACGAGCACACCTGGGGTTCCGTTGACAGCATTGGTCAGGCCCACGAGATCGATACATGGGCGCAGTTCAATGAAAAGGCACGCGCCGCCTACCATCCTCTCGCGATGTCCAAAATGCTCCTGGCGCAGCGCGCGCGCACGGTCCTCTATCCCCGGGAACACGGCTTCTACGTGGCCAACACCGCGCCGCGGCCGTGGAGTGGCTGGGTCACCATGAAAGCAACAGCGCTCCGCGACACCGTGAACGCCTTGGAAAACCCGGAGACCGGCCTCGTCATTCCGCTCGAAACGCGCGCCGACTACGCGCAGTTCACCACGCCCGCGGACGAAAGCCAACTCACCTTCGGGGCCGACCACGCCACGGTGGCCGACAATGTCCCCGGGCAGGCGCTGCGGTTCTGGCTGGAAAACGTCGGGCCCCAGTCCACGGTCAGACTGATCCCAAGCAAGAAGCCGGTCCCTCCGGCATCGGTGGCGGAATCGCCTCAAGTGGCGGTCGACGACAACGGCTGGCCCACCTCGGCCCAATGGCCGGGGATGGGCGCCCCACTCTTCACCGAAGGCCCCGGTACCTTTGTGTCCGTGGAACTGACGCCCTTTGCCGGACGCTGGAAGTACAACGAGATTTTGCAGGGCCGCAACGAAGGAGTACGGAAGCAGGCGCTGAAGGACACTTTCGCGGAAGCAGCCGGCAAAGCCACCGTCGAGACCAATCCGCATACGACCGTGTACACACAGGCGATGCGCCATCCCCGGCTCAGATGGCTCACGCGCACGCTCGAAATTTACTACCACGAACCGCGCGCCGTCTTGACCGTACGCCTCTACCGCCTCTCCTCCGAATTGCCGGAATGGTTCTACATCGGCTGCGCGCTCCCGACCGGGGATGTCCTGCCCACCGTCTCCTGCGGCGGGATGCCCTTTGTCCCCTTCACGGATCAACTGCCGCACACCTGCCGCGACTATGTCGCTATTGACAGTTGGGCGGACTACGCCACCCCCGAGGGCCACTGGCTCTGGATCACGCGTGACGCCCCCGTCGTCAGCTTCGGCGGGCCGCAAACGCTCAAACATCTTGAGGCCGCGCCCCCGCAACCAAATCGGGTCTACGCCCTCATCTTCGACAACACCTGGATGACCAACTTCGTCGCCGACAGCCACGGCATCTTCGAGTTCCGCTTCGACCTCGCCTGGAAAGACGACGCTGCCCTCAACACCCCAAGACGCCGCCGAACTCGCCGAAACCCTGCTCGCCGAGCCCCAGCTTGTCATTCAACCTGACTTGCAAGAGGACCCGATCTTCATGAAGCGCCTATATAAGCCATGATAAGGCGCGATTTAAGCATTTGAGAACTCTCAAGATGCGATTACCCAAGTCAGGGCAGTGTGGCATGATATTCCTCACATTGGTTCGGAATGACGGCGAGGTTGCAGGTTGCGTTTCGATATTTTCCGCAACAGGGAGTCGTTTCCAAGAGATGAAGATAAAGCGTGGAGGGAGACCAGGAGCGTGAATCCTCAACGTGGAATAAGGTCTTCCGCATTAAGTCGAAGAAGTTTCTTGCAGGTTTCGGCGGCCTGTGCGGCGGCCGCCGCAGCGGGTACTGAAGGTGCAGCGCAGACTCCGTCCCTGCCGGGGCGCCTGACCCTCAACGACGACGGCTACGTGTTTCTAAACATGAGCGACAACCTGCGCGGTCCGGATCTGCGGCAATACTTGCAGAGCTATTGCCGGCCGGGCGTGGACACGGTAGCCTATTGCGTGGGCGACATGTCATGGCCTGCATTCTATCCCACAAAAGTCGGCGTGCACTACGACACCGTGCGCGCCACGGACGACCTGCGCCGGATCCGCATCTATAAGAATGCGGACAATTTTGCGTCCGAGCCGGGGGGATACTTCGGCACGGTGTTCAGGTTGCTGCACGAGTTCGGCAAGAAGGCCCTGGCCAGTTTCCGAATGAATGATGCCCACTTCACTTCGACGGACAATCCCAACGTGAGTGAGTTCTGGAGGCAACATGCCGAGTTTGCGCTGGGGCCCGTCTACGGCTATTACGGCGGCTGCTTAAATTATGCCTCCGACGTGGTCCGCGCCCACTTTGTTGACCGCGTGCTCGAATTCGCGGAGTTGTATCCGGACATCGACGGCATCGAACTGGACGCCATGCGCTCACCCTTCTTTTTCCCGCCGGACAAGGGCGCTGAATACGCGCCGTTATTTACGGAGATGGTTCGCCGCATCAAGACCGCCCTTGCCGAGCAGGCAAAACGTCTGAACCGGCCCGAATATCTGCTCACGGCCAATGTGCCCCTCACGCCAGAATTGGCGCTCGAGTGTGGGCTGGACACCGTTGCCTGGGACATGGAGCGGCTGTTTGATCGGGTGAGCGTGGGGACCTATCAGGCCTATATGGACGCTCCCCTCGAGCAGTGGCAAACGGTGCTCGTCAAAGGCACGCCGGTCTTCGCCTACATCAATTGTTCCGTGCAAACGGGGCAGTATTTGGGACTGGAGGAGTATCGCGCGGCCGCCGCCAATGCCTATGGCAGCGGCGCGGACGGGGTGTATCTCTTCAACTTCCCCTGCCTGTTCGAACTGGCCATGATGACGCCGTCGCCGGTCGAGGAAGTGCCCATGACGCTGCCGGATATGCGCCGCCAGGGACAGCCGGACCTCAGCACCGTGGGTCAGACACTCGACGAACTCGGCAGCGCGGACTTGCTGCGCGGGAAGGACAAGCGTTTCCTCTACTACTTCAACAACGACGCCAGTTATCGCCATTATTCTCCGAGCCTTGCGGGGATGGACCGCGCCGGCCGGCAGCCACCGCTCAAGGCCACCTTCCGCTGCTTCGAGGAATTCAATCACGCCCGCGGCATCACGCTGCGCTTCAAAATAGAAAACGTGACCCGCACGGAACTCTTCCAGGTGGTGCTCAACGGCAGCGCCGTGGACCCAGCGATTCTCAAGTGGATGTATGTTGCCAATGGCCGGGACACGCGTATTCACACGGTCACCCTCGGTCCCCACTTCCAGCCGGAGATCTCCTTGGGGCCAGAGCACCTGCGGCACGGCGAAAACGTACTTGAAGTGGTCCCGCTCCAACTCGACACGGGCCTGACGGCCAAAATCAACCTGGCGGAAATTGAACTGCTCTTGGACTACAATTGATCGTGACATGGTGGCAGCAGGAGCGCGCTATCGTGATCCGACATTGATTCCCCAGCCGCCCTGGGAATACGCTCCGCCCAACTCTGGGGCCAAGGATGATGCCGAAACCGCATATAAGGACACGCTGTAATGGCTAGAGCAATCGCCTCCGCGGGGAGCAGGATATATACCTTCAGAATCTCGCTTGCGGGAAGTTCTCCCGAAATCTGGCGCCGGTTCCAGGTCGAAGACACCATGACGCTGGGCGAGCTGCACTATGTCCTCCAAATCGTGATGGGCTGGACCAACAGCCACCTGCACGAGTTCGTCATCCGTAAGGAACGCTTTGGCACGCCTGATGCCGACGATTTCGATGGATCTTTGGTCCAGGACGAAGATGCCGTCGCACTGCGGGATGTGCTTACCCGCAAAGGTTCGAAGTGTGATTATATCTATGACTTTGGCGATGACTGGTGGCATACCGTCGTGCTTGAAGGCATCTCAAGACCCGGTCCGGACACACGCTACCCAGTGTGTACGGAAGGTGAGGCGGCGTGCCCGCCGGAAGACTGTGGCGGTCTCGGAGGCTACTACAGGATGCTCGCAATTCTCCAGGACCCAAAGCATGCGGAATATGAATCCCTGATCGAGTGGCTTGGGGAAGGATTTGATTCCCAGGCGTTCGATGTTGAGGAGACCAACGCCGGTTTGAACCAGATGGGAATCTGGAGAGCACTGGAGGAAGGCGACGATGGATTCGCAGCATGGGCCCAGGAAGCGAGTCCGGCTGAATACGAAGGGGCCGTGGGACGTCTACTCACACTTGGCGCGCCCACGGATAGATTTGACTACATGCAGTTGAACATAGGGCCAAGCCACGTTCCTTCGCTGATCGGGATGGCAACAGACATGGCACTGCACCATGCGAGTTCCGATAGCGCAGAGGTGTGGGCCCCGGTACATGCCTGGCGCGCCCTGGGACAATTACATGCCGAGACTGCGATCGAACCGTTGCTCTCGGTCCTGCGGCTGGCGGACGAAGTAGATGATGATTGGGCGAGCACGGACGTGCCCAAAGTGCTCTGCGACATCGGCCCCACGGCAGTGCCCTTCGCGACCGCTTTCTTGCGGGACCCCAAGAACGGGCCTTGGGCACGCATCGCAGTGACCACGTTCCTTTCCAAGTGCGCGCAACGCCACCCGGAATCAAGGCATCCCTGCGTGGCTGGCCTGACCACACAATTGCAGCAGTTTGAAGTCAACGATGTCACACTGAACGCATTCCTGGTCTCTGCCTTGGTCGATCTCCGCGCGGTTGAGTCGGCTTCGGCCATGGAGAGGGCCTTCCTGGCGGGTACCGTCGACTTAAGCGTTCAAGGCGACTGGGAGGAGGTCCAGATTGAACTCGGTCTCCTGGAGAAGCGAAAAACACCTGCACCCCGGCATGGCTGGCTCCTTCCCGACGTGCCCGCATTGCGGAAGGTCCAGGACATGCTCCATCCTGCACCTCCCGTTCCCCCAAGCAAGACCCGTCAGAAAAAGACGAAGCAACGCAAACAACAAAAGCAAGCACGCAAGAAGAACCGGCGCAAGTAGCGCCGTACAATGTTCGGCGATCATCCAAGGAGATACGTCGTGAGGCCGAGGCTCCTATTTGTTCTTGGGTTTCTCGTGATTGGCAATACCGTTTCCGCGGAACTTAGGGCGGGGGCCACGCAAATTGACATTACCAACCGTGAGGCCGGCCCGGTCCACGATTCGCTATATGTGAAGGCGCTGGTCTTGACGAATGGCGCCACAACCCTGGCCTTAGTGACACTCGACGTGGTGGCCCTGGAAGAAATCGGCCCCATCCCAAGCGGTTTTCTTCTCAAGGTCCGCGCGCGGCTCGAACAGGAACTCGGCATTAAGCCCGCGAATGTACTGATCAATGCGAGTCATTGCCACGGAGTGGTGTGTGCGGACGTGACCGAGCGGACCATTCAGGCCGTGCGGGAAGCCAGCCAGGACCTCGTTCCCGTCCTGATCGGCGCGGGCGTGGGGCATGAAGACCGAATCATGGAGAACCGCCGGTATCGCCTGAAGGACGGCACGGAGGCCGACAGCCGCCACGCCTACTCGATGCCGCCCGATGAGGAGATTGCAGCCGTAGGCCCGGTCGATCCGGAGATTGGCATTCTCAGGCTGGACAAGAAGTCAGGGGGGACCCTGGCGGTGGTCTATAACTTCGCGTGCCATCCGATCCAGGGAGTGCCAGGCGGGGGCAATACGGCGGATATTATCGGCTTCGCCTCGAAAGTTATAGAAGACAACCTGGGCGAGGGAACAATTGCTCTGTTCTTGCAAGGGTGCGGCGGCGACATTAATCCGGCGGGCTACAAGGACGTCGATCACCCGCGCGATGCGGAACCGCTGGGACACCTGCTGGGGTTGAGCACCTTGCAGGCACTTAGAAGAGTGAAGTGCAACGATGATGCTGCGTTCAAAGTGCTGCATGAGACCATCGCACTGCCTCGGGCGAAAACAGCAGAGCGCATCGTCGCGCTAGAGACCGAACAGACACGGCTGCTCCAGTCGCTGAAGGGAACGAGCCTCAACCTGAAGTCATTCCTGCCGCTCGTCGTGAAGTACAGCTTGTCCGATGAATTCCCGTCAAGCTATGCGCACCGCTACATGCATGAAGAGATGATGGGACGTGGCGATCTCAAGAAGCTCGACGAAGAGAACCGCCGGAACATCGAGCAGTACATCGAGAACATCCATACGATGGAAAAACTGACCCGAATCCAAACAAACCTTGATTTGCTGCGCAAACATCAGGCCGACAATGTGGCCGCGGACGCGAACACCGTCGATGTGGAAGTGCTTGGCGTCAGAATCGGCGACTTCGTTCTGGTCACCTTTCCCGGCGAACTGACCGTCCAGATTGGACTGAACATCAAGCAAGTGTCGCCCCATGAATTGACGTTCATTGCCGGCTACACCAACGGCTACATCTACTACGCGCCCACGGCGGAGCAACTCAAGAACGCCGGCGGCGCCCAGGAGGACAGCGACTGCATCCTCGCGCCGGAATGGCAACAGATATACGAAGGCAGGGTGCTGGAGCTGCTGAAGGAACTCTAGATGCCACATTCAATAGTTCTGACTGCACTACGTCCCATCTTTCACGTAGAACCACTGGGCCGGCAGAATCTTGAGTTGGAGTGACAGTCCCCCGGTGTAGTTGAAGTACGTGAGCAATGCATTGCTTTCCACCCAGGTGACGGCGGGGTACGCCCACGCGTCGTCCGGCGCGCTCTCGATGTCGCGCATGTGCTCCCAGGTTTCGCCCTCATCCTTTGACACCGCCGACGTGAGGGGATTGCGTTTCGAGGCGCCGGGGTTGTGGTTCCAGATCGCGAGAATGTCGCCGGTGCCTGGTACGCGGCCCAGCGAGACCGGCGCGGCCGTGCCGGTGAGCGCGGTTGCCGCGGGCACGCTCCAGGTCTCGCCGTTGTCCGTCGAGAGGCTTTTGTACTGCCCGCCCAAGCCCGTCCGCATCAGCATCAGGACGTCGCCATTCTTGAGTTGAATGCAGGCTGGCTCCCAGCAGCCATCGCCAGGCTTGACCCGTTGCGACTCTCGCCATGTCTCACCGTCATCATCGGAAAGGTAGCAGTAACTATCGCCGCCTTCCCATGCTTCAAGCAGAATCCGGCCCGAGTCCAGGCGCAGCGAACGGCCATTGGTCAGGCCTGTGTACTTGTTATCCGGGCTGATTTGTTTAGCGGCGCCCCAGCTTGCGCCTTCGTCCTGCGATACCCGCATCATCACGCGGCAATCCGTGCTCTCGCTGTTCTTCTGGCAGTAGAACAGCAGGATGTGCCCGGCTTTGCTCCGCAAAGAATTCACTTCCATCACGTTGCAGCCGCCATCATTCTCAACAAGCGTAGATTTCTCGCCCCAAGTCTTCCCGCCGTCGTTTGAACGCTTGCCCGAGATGCGCGCCGGGCCGTGGTCCGCGCCGCTGCCGGCGTAGAACTCGGTCCACCCCAGCAACAACGTGCCGTCCTTCAACGGAATAATCGCGGCCTCGCTATTGCGCGGGTTCTCCGGCCCCACCGGCGCCACCACGGTGTGGTACGGTTGCCCCGTCCAGGCAATAGTCGAAACTGCCGTCATTGCCGCGAACAGTATGATAAAACAATTGGCATTAACACGCATGAAGCATTTGCTCCTTAAGAATGCTGTACGAAAGGTGTTGTCGCCTGCTCAAATGTGCCGGACGTTGTCCTGTTCATACTAAGGACCCCGAAGGCGCCCCAAAGACATGTTATATTTGCGGAGAGACCGCAATCCAGTGTAAACTTTCATCCACGAGGTTAGATTCGGTTGACTGCCTTCGTGGCGCTTGCGTGAGTCACTTGAGCGCATTAGCAAAACAATAGGCGGTTAAGGAGACAAAGTATAGCTGGCGGAACGCTGAAGATAAACAGCCTTGGTGTGGGCAATGGATTATGAGCTTGTCAGCCTGTTTTGCGGGGCCGGAGGTTTGGACTACGGTTTTCAGCAGGCGGGCTTTAGAACGGTTTTGGCATTGGATAACTGCCCTGATGCTGTTAGAACTTTTAACTGGAATTCAAAGCATCAGATCGCCTGTGAAGCAGATCTTTCAAGGCTAAGTCCCGATGATTTCCTGGCTCTTGTTCCATCGACCGCAAGTCCCGTTGGACTAATCGGTGGTCCTCCCTGTCAAGGATTTTCCCGAGGAAATGCTCACGCCGATTCGAACGACCCGCGGAACAGACTTCCTTTTCGCTATGCCAGCCTTCTCGCCGCTGCAAACCGGAAGTACGAGCTTCATTTCTTTGTCTTTGAGAATGTGACGGCGCTCGCCGGGCAGAAGCATGCTAACCGCTTTTCAAGTATTCTCGCCAAATTTCGTGCCGCAGGGTTCAATCTCTTTCAATCAGAATTGAATGCGAGCGATTTTGCCGTGCCTCAACGGCGCCGTCGTCTTTTCGTTGTGGGTCTACATAGAGACATATACAAGAATGTACTGTTCGAATTTCCTGAAGGGCTCGGTAATTATCGAACCGTTCTAGATGCAATCTCTGGTCTCCCGCAGCCTTGTTTCTTCAGCCGATCTCTTTCACCTTCGGATGTCCCCTACCATCCAAACCACTGGACGATGGTGCCTAGATCATCCAAGTTTAATTCCAGCGGATCCGCCAATGGACGTTCCTTCCGGAGGCTAAAGTGGAATGATTCTAGCCCAACGGTCGCTTACGGGAATCGTGAGGTACATGTTCATCCCGATGGTGGCCGGCGCTTAAGCGTGCTGGAAGCGATGCTTTTGCAAGGGTTTCCACGACAATACCAGATCACAGGGACGCTGAGTTCCCAAATTACACAAGTCTCAAATGCAGTCCCTCCCCCCGTCGCTCAAGCTATCGCAGTTCGAATCAAGTCCCTTCTGGATTTGCAGCCGCGCCTACCCTTGAAGGCAGAGGCGGTGACGAACGAAGGCCTGGCAGGTCAAGTGAAATGAAGACGGAAGAACAGAAACTCATTAGCGAAATCACAAAGAACCAGCAGAGCGGCAAGGTTTCCATCGCGAAGCTTCGAACAGATGACCGGGTGCTTGCCAGGATAACCGACGGCATCTATCGCCAACCCGCGTCCGCCCTTCGCGAATTGATCTCAAACGCGTATGATGCCGATGCTACTAATGTGATCATTCAAACGGATGCTCCCAGATTCAGACATATCACCGTACGCGACGATGGAAACGGAATGGACGTTGCTGCGCTCGCACGCCTCATCCACCACATCGGTGGAAGCGTCAAGCGCAGGGTGGAGGGTGCAACGCTCGGCATCACTGGCAAACGCGATCCATCGCTTAGCCCCAAGGGTCGAAGACTGATAGGTAAGATTGGTATTGGTTTATTTTCAGTTTCTCAGCTCACCCGACACTTCCAGATCGTGACCAAAGTGAAAGGTAATCCATACCGACTGATTGCAGAAGTGATTCTACGAACCTATACGGAAGATACCCCTAGGAACATGACCGGTTCGAAGCCCGGCGCTGGTGACGTTGTTGAGACCGGAACCGTCAGAATTATCTCCGCTCCGGCAGATGACGCTTCTGCCCATGGGACAGAAGTTATCCTCATGGATCTGCGCCCGCAAGCGAGGGACGTGCTGCAGAGCAAAGAGATGTGGGACTTAATTGATAGCGGAGCAATTGGAATCGGTGGTGAAAAACTGTATGTTCGACATCCCAGTTATCACATCGGTCAAGTTGACGGATCCACTGATAAGGTTACTCGTAAGCCCAGTCTGCCTTGGCATGATGAAGACGAACCTGAAGTGCGATTTCGCAGTTTATACCAGAGCCTTATCGATGAGATTAACACTACAGAACAGAATCCACGCTTGGAAACTGCTCTTGACAACTACCTTCGCACTCTATGGACGCTCAGTCTTTCTGCGCCCGTAGACTATATCGAGTGCCACCCGTTCGATTTAGCGAAAAGTCCTGAGATTGATCTCTACCTTCTCAAACCTAGAATCCGAGGTCAAGCAAAGCCGCTCGCACTCTCGGCAAGCGAGAAAGTGCGAGAGAAACTTGGCCTTCATGCCCCCGAACGCGGGCCGAGTCGGATTCCTTTTTGTGTATTGATCGATGATGTTCAGTTGTTACGCTCCATCCGTTTTTTCGCCAGTGCTATTCCTGGGTGGCGAATCACCTGATCTTAGTGGGATCAGCCCGGAAGAGCGCGGTGGAGACCTTGCGTTCGAAGCCTACTTTCTGTGGGCACCAAAAATAGTGCCCAAGGAGAATAACGGCCTGCTACCTTGGGTTCGACAGCTCGCTTCACTCAGCAAAACTAAACCTTTCCAGACACGAAGTGAATTCTGGAGAATTCATACATCCGTCCTCCATCGTTGTTGCTGATCGATTGGAGCAGATTAGTTCGAACAATACAATGGCGTATCGATACATTGATCGATTCGCGCCCTTTGATGTAGTCAATCTTGACCTTTGCAGCAGCGTAACAACTC
This sequence comes from Candidatus Hydrogenedentota bacterium, assembly GCA_016182645.1. Lineage (GTDB taxonomy): Bacteria > Hydrogenedentota > Hydrogenedentia > Hydrogenedentales > JACPGD01 > JACPGD01. The sequence goes on from JACPGD010000089.1 coordinate 11,376, forward strand.
TAGCTGCAGAAGGAGAAATTCCAAATCTTGAAGCGATACGGTCGCTGTGCGATGTTCAGATTAGGCGGCGTGGACAACCCTGGCTTCTATTCCTTACTACGCGCGTGATGCGTGAAAATCTTGATGAGCAGACGAAACGGAAGCTGTTTGCTCAGATCTTGGTTAATATCGCCAAGAGCCCTGAGTTTTCATCTGCAATTTCGGAAGAACTCGGAATAGCGAAAGATTCTATTGAAGCGGAGTTAGATACGGGCCGGCAGCTTGATGAGCAGAGTTGGTTCCGAGCTTATGTTCTTGCCCTCTCGAAATGGCTCCTCCAATATATGATGGGGAGTGAGTATTCCATTGCCGTGAACCTATTGCCAAGTTACGCATATGGCGTGCATGCTGCATCCGACATGGTATCTCTCGCATACCTAATGGAGCCAGTCGCCGAGCCACGACAGGATGCCTCCGGCCTGACGAAACCCCGCTCGCAGACGACTACGTGTCTCAGCGAATCGGATTTTGGCACCCAGATTATTAGACGGATTTCAGAGATCGAGGATCTTGACCACAGACTCGATTTGGATCGTACCCTCAAGGTGAAGATGTTTACCAAGTGCGCAAAACTTCTCGCAACACTCCAGTATGACCTGAAAGCTTACAAAACGTTTGCACTTGCCGATTGAGACTGGAACCGACGGAAATGCCTGATGTCTTGACAAACTCTCAGCGGTCGAAGTGCATGGCTGCTATCAGATCGGTTGACACGATACCGGAGATCACAGTCAGACAAGTTTCGCACGCCCTGGGTTACCGCTTCAGGCTACACGTGAAGCAATTGCCTGGAAAGCCGGATATTGTTTTTCCGCGATATCGCGCGGTCATTTTTGTCCATGGGTGTTTTTGGCATCAACACCGCTGTGGGGATGGCCACATCCCTGCGTCAAGAAGAGACTATTGGGAGCCAAAGTTTGCGCGCAACCAAAAACGCGACAGGGAGCACCGACGCCAGCTAAGGCAACAGGGATGGAGAGTTCTCACGATCTGGGAGTGTCAAACACGAAATCGATGCACCTTAGCAATTAGGATTAAGGCTTTCTTAGACATCCCTACGTAGTTCGCGGTAGCTATGTTCTTCTTCGGTACGGCAATTCCCACGGCGCACGGTAGGGCGCTCCCACCAACGCATCGGCCTCGGCGTCGTTGGTGACCCGCTCCGCCGCCGCGTCCCAATGTATCTCCTTCCCCGTGCGGAACGCCAGATTGCCGAGATGCGCCACGGTGCTCACGTGGTGGCCCACGGTCACATTCTCCACCGGGTCCTCCCGGCTCGCCAGGCAGTCCAGGAAATTGCGGACATGCGCGGGCCGGGCATCTTTGCCGGCGGGATGTTTCTCTGCCTCCAGCGATTTCCGCTTCGGTTCAGGAATGACTTCCCAGCCTCGGTCATCAATCAACACCGCGCCTTCAAGGCCACTGAAGTACATGCCATGCGGATAGCCGTTCGGTCCAAGACCGCCGAGCATCTGATGTTCCCAGACGAGCGTATACGTGGGAAAATCAAAGACGGCCACCTGCGTGTCCGGTGTTTCGGTGTTGTCGTCCACGGCCAGCTTCCCGCCCGAAGACGACACGCGCGTGGGCGACTCAAGGCCTTGCGCCCAAAGACAGATATTCAGCAAGTGTACGCCCCAATCCGTCATCAGCCCGCCCGCGTAGTCCCAAAACCAGCGGAAATTGAAGTGAAAGCGGTTTTCATTGAAGGGCCGCCGCGGCGCGGGGCCCAGCCACATCTCATAGTCCACGCCCGCTGGGGGCTCGCCATCCGTCGGACGCCCAATACCGCCCACCCAATCCAGATAGGCCCAGGCACGCACGGAACGGATCTTGCCCAGCTTGCCGGAACGGATGTACTCGACGGCCTCGCGGTAGCTGTCGCCGCTGCGCCATTGCGTCCCCATTTGGACCACGCGCTTGTTCTGGCGGGCCGCCTCGAAAATGGCGCGACCCTCATCGATAGTTTTCGCGAGCGGTTTCTCGCAGTAAACATCCTTCCCGGCCTGACACCCATACACGGTCGGCAGCGCGTGCCAGTGATCGGGTGTGGCCACGAGCAGTGCATCCACGTCCTGCCGGTCGATGACGCGGCGAAAATCCTTCACGGTATCCGGCTTGTGACCGCGCTGCGCTTCCACGAGCTCCACCGCTTTCGCAATACGGGCGTCGTCTATATCGCACACAATGGGACAGTCCACATCGTCATAAGTGAGAAACGTCTCCAGATCGCCGATGCCCATCCCTCCGCAGCCTATAAGGCCCACGCGGATTTTGGCATTGGGCCCCGGCGCTCCATAGCTGAGGTAGGGCACGCTGGCCGCAGTGGCGGCGGTATGGAGAAATTGACGACGTGTGAACGATGGCATGAGATGACCCCTCTTGATGCGGTTCCCCCGATTGGGTATGTTGCCCTAACTCTAGCGGCCAGCGGCCCGGAACGCAACCCGCCCCGTACCCTGGCAGCCGCCTTAATTCCTGACCCGGCGTAGCCGGAACCAAATTGGCGGGCGAAGAATGGACGTAGGGGGGCGCTTCGCCGCGGGCGGGTGGTTGGGCGGCGGGGAGGGTCAACGGAAGGGCAGGTCGTGAGAAAAGTCGATGGCGAAGCTGTCGGGGTCGGGGGGTTCCCAGCGGTAGCGCTTGAGGTCGCAGGTGTCGGTGGCGTCGAATTCGACGCCTTCGGCTTCGAGCAGGACGCGCTGGAGCATGGGGCGCTCGACCTCGGACTTGGCGCTGATGCTGCCTCGGCTGTTGATGACACGCTGCCAGGGGACGTCGTCGTGGCGGCCGCTGGCCTTCATGGCGTAGCCGACGGCGCGGGCGGCGCGGGGCTGGCCTAAGAGGGTGGCGATCTGGCCGTAGGTCATGACGCGGCCTTTGGGGATGGTGCGGACGATGCGGTAGACGGCTTCATAGAAGGTGTTGGGCATGGGGAACTTTCAGTTGTGGGTTGTGGGTTGTGGGTAATACCGGACAGGAAAGCAGGGACAACAGGAAACAGAATTACATGGTATTGGTTTCCAGGAACTCAGAACTCGCAACTTGCTTTCGTATGGTATAGCATGAGGGCGAGGAATTGGCCAACAGTGGCCGGGGCTTCCAGCCCCGTTCCGGGAGGGTACTGGGATGAGTGCGGCGGAACCTGGCATGGCGAGCGCGGTAACTTCTTCGACGACCTTGCAGTTGCGTCCCGTGGGTGGACCCCACGGGGAAGTGTGGACGGCGGAACTGGCGGACGGGCTGGTGTCGGTGTATGGGCCGGACGGGCACCTGGTGTTGATGCTGCCGTCGGAGGAAGCGACGAAGCACGTGCGTTTCCAGCGCGATCTGATTCACGGCCGCACGATCCGCGTGATGGTGCTCGAGGGACTGAAGGCGCTGACGTTCAAGGCGTCGAAGGAGGACACGCAGGCGCTGCTGCACTGGCTGCCGCAGCGCGACCGCGCGGAGCGGGAACAGGAAGTGCGGATGTATGGGGTGGCGCTGATCCTGTTGGGCGCGGCGCACTTGCTGTTTCAGGACCTGCTGGAGTGGCGCTGGGGGCTGGCGTTTGTTGGCGTGGGGGCCGCCGCGGTGGTGTGGCCGCGTTGGAAGGTATATGCGCTGAATGGGGTGATGCTGGGGTGCGCGGGCTTGGCGCTGCTGTTTGTGGCGGCGCCGGTGACGGCGGCGCAGCAGCTCCGGCTGATGTATACGGCGCTGGGGAGTTTGTTGTTGCTCTGGGCGATTCAGCAGTTTTCCTTGCTGAGTGCGCATCACCGGTTGCGCACGCTGTATGACGCGCACCGGGCGTCGTTAAGCACGGGAGAGCGGCACCACAGCCGCTTGGTGCAGGTAGTGGCGGTGTGTGCGATCCTGTTTGCGGTGGTGTTCGGGTGTTACGCGGGCGGGTTGTATTGGGCGGCGCGCACGGGCGGCGCGGCCTTGGGGGACCTCGTGATTTTCGGCGGGCTGAGCGTGTTAATGGTTTTCTCCGGAGTGGTGCTGTTCTTGCGGCGGTACCCGCCGTATCTGGAGGCGAAGATCACCGCGCAAATGCTGATCGTCGTGGCGGTGTTGTATGCCTGGGGTCTGGCAGCGGGTTTTGCGCAGGGCATGCCGTTTGCCTTTTCGCGGGGGATTCTGGCGGCGGGGCTGTTGACGTTTGAGCAGCCGTACGTGTGGGCGCCGCTCATTGTGCTGGTGCTGTTGTTTGACCGGTGGTTTGTGACGGCTGTCGAACGCGAAGTGCACCGGGAAATCTGAGTAGGAAAGGCAGTCATGTCGGCTTACCCTTGACAATATTCTTCCAAACGAACTAGAGGGATTATGACAAACATCCAGTCTGCACGCGAACTACTCGCGGCGAGTTATACCTTCTCCGCGGAGCGTATAAAGCAGGCGCTGCGGAATGGGCTGGCGATAGCGAACTCGCGACAACCGAACGCACCACCAAAGAGCTTGAAAGAGGTAGTCGGCATTTGTGGTCAGGGCGGAAGACACCCATATTTTAGGATTCCAATTGACGGCCTTGTGAATGCCGTAGACCAGATTCTTGACACAAAGCCCGGGGCTTATGGATCGAGTATTGACCGTGTGATAGAGGCGATTGCAGCGGCCTGCCAGGAATTGCGTCAACAGACATATTTTGACGCTGGAACGGGCTGTGTAAACGATCAGTTACCTTCCATGGTTCCATTGCTGCCGCCTGAAGAAGTCTGGTTCAATGGTCGCGAACTGCCTTTGGATGTTTGGAGGCTTGTTTCTTTCGAGTTTGATCTCCTCTCCTCGGGAGTCACATCTCAAGTTCCAGTTGAGGATTTTGCCTTCAGTGCTGTCACTCAAGCTGGTCTCGCGTTTCGATTCTTGGTCGGTCAGTTGGGAAACCGCCGAGTCAATTTTACCGTAGAAGCCGAAAACCTGCTGTCACCGTGGGATTTGCTCTTGCCTTCTTCGCTAAGCATGGACGTAAGTCTTGCGCGCCTGTTCTTTGAGGCTGGATGTCTTCTGACGCCCTTAGCGGCGCAGGATTTCATCAAGTGGTATGCGGCAATTCGCTATCAGCACTGGATCGATGACCAGTCGAGAGAGCTTCGAGTCAAAGACGAATTCGATAGAGACTCGGTTGACTGCCGGTACCGTGGGCTATTTGCGGAGGAAATGGCGATTGGTCTGATGGCTTTAGTTTTGGGGGACGTCTTTGGCGCAAGGCCGATCAACAACACGGTTGAGGTGCTGTCATTGGGAACCCCATCGAGTAAGCAGCCCGTCGCCGATTTCGTGGCCCAGACTACTAACCCTTCCACGTTGCAGCGAACCACGATCATCGCTGAATCGAAGGGATCATTGGGCAATCTTATTCGCCGCTCGCGCAAAGAAAGAGCCAAGCAACAGGTCGCAGCCACGAGAGTGCTCTTTACGGGATCGAACGAGACTTTGCCTCTAACGTTTGGATCAAACATTAGCTTTTCTGGGCAGAGTCGTAAAACCCGCTGTCTAGTCGCCGATCCTCCGATTGAGTCCCAATCAGAGTTCATTTACGCAGATCCCGCCCATGCTTGGCGTTTGGCTTATGCAAAAGCTTTTCGTTTCGTTGGACTCGAAACGGCTTCACAGCAGATTCTCCGGGGTGATCCGGCTAAAGGAATACGTCCGGTCGATTTTGACAGAACACAAGATAGGGAGAGAGGCGAGCGTGAATACCAACGCCTTCGCCGTGCCCATGTGGCCAGAGAGATGTTTGGGATGGATCTTCTGCTGGATGTTGGTCCCTGTGCCGTAAGTATTGCCCCGGAAGTACTGGGTGTCCTCTATCACGGAATTCGCGAAGGGGTTGACGAGAAATTGACTGATGTACTGCACAGGAGACTCAGATTTGCTCATAAGCGACCGCCTGGGGCATCATTTGAGACAAACCTTGGCTTGGGATGTGTTTACTACTCTGACTTGGATAGAGACGACTTCCAGGTTCGTGGTGGAGAATCCTAATTCGGCAAAAGCATTGTTCGCCGCTTGGTATTTTCCCC